>JACDGI010000054.1:0-14582 GCA_013821665.1 Anaerolineae bacterium | reverse complement strand
GATGACATTGCCGTGGTACATGATGACTTCCAAAATGACTTGCTCCTCAACGCCGCGCCCATTTTTGACGGACGTGGTAATGTAACCGCTATCGTGGCTGCCTTTCAAGACATCAGTAACTTGCGCGGGCTGGAAAATACGCTCCAGAACAGCTTGCGCGAACAGATTGCTTTGTACGAAGCGACCCGTTCGCTCTCTGAAGCGACCTCCTTGGAAGATGCCTTGGATGCAACTGTTACACAGTTGTTTATGCTGGACCCGATGGACGGTTACATCGTGCTGTTGGATGAGACGACAGGGGTACTGCTGCCCGTTCGTGGTGTTCTGTCGCCTGAACAATTCAATTTGCCGCATGAACTCTTCCGATCTGAAGTGCTGTTAGTCACCAATTTGAATAATCAAACCGACATTAGCGAGGAAGCCCAACAATTCTTGCTGGCGATGGGTGCCGAAGCTGTGGCTGTCGTCCCTATGCGTACCCGCGATATTTTACAGGGTTGGATTGCAGTTCTGTATAACCGCGTGCTGGACTTTAGCAATGATAACGAACGCTTCTTGACGACCTTGGCCGATAACGCGGCAGTCGCCATCGACAACCGTAACCTGCAATTGCGCACAGAAACAGCCTTCGACGAAGCGACCATTTTGTACGAAACCAGCCGTGGTCTGGCAAATGTCTCGTCACCACAGCAAATCGTGGATACAGCGGTGGCTAAACTGCGGCTGCCAAATGCCAATCAAGTATTTATGGCAATTCCGGCGACCGAGACCAACAGCGAAGATTTGGTCGTGGTCGCCAACTGGCAGGCGGATGGACAAAGCGGCATTAACCTGCTGGGTGTGACCTTGAACCCTGACCAATTCCCGGCATGGCGACAGGTTTCTAACTCGGCGCTGATGACCATTGACGATGTGTTGCAAGAAGAAGACTTGAGTGAATTGGAACGCATGGGCTTGGAAAGCACCGATGCCCGCGCCTTAGCCGTCATTCCGCTGAGGAGCGGTAACCGCCGCCTCGGTGTGATCTGGATTGCCTCTTCACTGCCCTATAAACATACCGAGCGTGACCGCCGCATTTACCAATCCTTCGCAGAACAGGCATCGCTTTCGATGGAAGCGACCCGTCTGCTGGAACAGACAGATCGCCGTGCGCGTCAGCTCTCCATCTCGGCGCAGGTGAGCCAGATCGCGAACTCCATTCTGGATTTGAGCGTATTGCTGCCACGTCTGGTGGATTTGATCCGCGATGCCTTCCATTATGATCACGTCCAGATCTTCTTGATGGATGCCAAAGATCAATTCGCAGAACTGCGTGCCAGTACCGGCGAACCGGGTCGCCAACTGCTGGCGATTAATCACCGTTTGGCAAAAGGCTCGAAGTCCGTTATCGGGCAGGTGACGACTGCTGGTCAACCGGTGATCGCGCTGGATACGGCGGATGCCCATGTTGTCCATCGTCCGAACCCCTATCTACCACTGACGCGTTCCGAAATGGCGCTGCCGATTGTGGTGAAGGGCAAGATCGCTGGCGCACTCGATGTGCAGTCGAACACACCTAACGCCTTCGGTGAAGACGACGTGAACGTGTTGACCACACTCGCCAACCAGATTTCGGTTGCGCTGGACAACGCGCGGCTGTTCGAACAAGCCGAAACCCGTGCCCGCGAAATGGGCTTCTTGTTCAACGTAACAGCCACCGCCTCGGCCTCCAGTGATAAAACACTCACCGAGTCGCTGCAAGATGTCGTGCAACTGGTGCGCGAGTCGCTGAACGCCTTGAACGTCAGCTTGTATCTATCTGAAAGTTACACCGACCAGTACGGCGAAACCTATACCTTGCTGCGGGCGGCAGCGCTGGCGGGTTCTGACCAGCCCCTTTCCGAACTGTCGGAAATTCTGGTGGGCAACTCCGAGAACGCGCTGAGCCAAGTCGCATTGAATGGCGAACCCCGTATTTTCGCCAACTTGGAAGATGAACCGAATTATCTGCCGATTTCGACCGAAGCCAAAGCCGCTATCGCTGTACCCATGATTTCGGGTTATCAAACCATTGGTATCATCGCGCTGGAAGATCACCGCGCCAACAGCTATACGCCCGAAACACTGAACTTGATGGGCGCTTTGACCAACAGCTTGTCCAGCATTATCCAGAACACACGGCTGCTGGATCAAGTGCAGCGCTCGAACGAACAATTGCGCGAACTGGATCGTCTGAAGAGTGACTTCTTGGCGAATATGAGCCATGAGTTGCGTACACCGTTGAACTCGATCATCGGTTTCAGCCGCGTTATTCTGAAGGGTATTGATGGCCCACTGACCGAAATGCAGGAGCAAGATCTCAGCACCATTTATAACAGTGGTACCCATTTGCTCGGCCTGATTAACGACGTGCTGGATCAAGCCAAGATCAATTCCGGTAAGATGGATGTTCACGCTGATTACTTCGATATGAAAGCCGTGGTCGAAGGTGTGCGTTCGATTGGTATTGGCCTCATCAAAGACAAGCCCGTCGATATGCGCTTGGAAGTCGCTTCCGGTTTGCCCAAAGCCTATGGTGATGAATTCCGTACACGGCAGGTGCTGCTCAATCTGGTTTCGAACGCCTCCAAGTTTACGCAGCAGGGGTCGATTTACCTCCGCGTTTATGTGGAACGGCAAGCGGATAGCGGCCTCAATATGATGCGCGTCGACGTGCAGGACAGCGGTATCGGTATCGCCGAGAAAGATTTGCCACTGCTGTTCGAAGCCTTCCGTCAGGTGGACTCGTCGCTGACACGTACTGTCGGTGGTACTGGTCTAGGTTTGCCGATTGCCAAGAACCTGATCGAGATGCAGGGCGGTAAAATGTTGGTGAATTCGGTGGTGAATAAGGGTTCGACCTTTAGCATCACCCTGCCATTGGAAGCACCGCCCAGCGATGAATCTGAGGATACGGATGCCCCACAGGAAACCGTCGCCCAGAATGGCACGACCGATAAGCGTGCCACCTCGGTCATGAGCGCGGTGAACGGCTCAGCTATACCCAAGAGCTTGAACACGCAGCAGTTGAATCCCAGCGTGGTTGATAACTACGAAATGAAGATGAACGCCGATAAGCGCGATTCAAACATGACGATGTCCGTCATGCCCACCAGCCGCCAAATCCTGCTGATCGAAGATAATCCCGATATGGTTGACCAGTTCCGGCGGGCGCTGCAACGCGAGTCCTTTGATATTTTCACGGCTTCAATCCCCTTGGAGGCCGAGGCGATGGCAAGCGGTTTACGTCCGCTGTTGATCGTGATGGATGCCGACTTCTCCAAGGGCGCGAGTTGGGATATTTTAGGACGCTTGCAAGACCGTGACGATACGCGTGATATTCCGGTAATCATGGTAGCGTTGGATGATGTCTCCAAGCGTGCTGAGGAAACCGGTGCGTTCTCCTTCCTGCAACGGCCTTTCCTGCCTGACCAATTGGTAGATGCGGTTCGCAAAGCATTGAGCGTTAGCCAGACCGAGCGCATCCTGATTATTGACGACCAGCCCGAAAGCCAGCGGATGCTGCAAGAGGCCTTAGATGAGTCTGGTCAATATCGTGTGATCACAGCCAGCAACGCACAGGAAGGCATCTCATTGGTTGCACGCCGCCGCCCGAATCTGATTATCCTTGATCTGCGGATGCCGGAGAAAGACGGATTTGCCGTGCTGGATGAACTGCGCGGTAATCCTGAGACCGCCAGCATTCCGGTGATGATTGTAACGGCTGACACGCTGAATTCGGATGAACAGGGTCGGTTGGGGCAGTTGCAAGTCATCTATAAAACCGATCTCAGCCAATCCAATTACCAGCAGTTTATGGATGGCGTGCGCGAACATCTGCGATAAAAAACCGAATGTCGGGGGCGGAATATGTTCCGCCCTCCGCATCAATCATGTACCATA
Organism: Anaerolineae bacterium; assembly: GCA_013821665.1. GTDB lineage: Bacteria > Chloroflexota > Anaerolineae > Aggregatilineales > Phototrophicaceae > CFX2. The sequence goes on along the minus strand of JACDGI010000054.1, from coordinate 10,661 downwards.
TGACCGCCATTGCACCTCTACAATCTCAAATGTCTATTCAAGATTCTGATTTTCCCCTAGCATTGTCGGTATCACAGAAATGTAACGAAGCCTTACGTTATCCCCAATATCTGTCATGGTAACATAATTCATAACGCATCATTTAAACGATACAGCGTCTCGCAATGACACCTGTGTTGTACTCATTTATATGATTATTGGAGATCGTGTTGGACTTCGCAACCATTGACCACAATCAGATTGAGCTTGAATGTATTAATTGCCATACGCGCGTTGCGTTGGATAAAAGAGTCGCGGGATGTCCTAACTGTGGCGAGAATATTCTTGAAGCCCGTTATGACCTCAGCGGCCTGAATGTGCAGGACTGGCTGGTACAGATTAAGAAGCGTAAAGCGAATCTGTGGCGTTACCGTGAGGTACTGCCTATCTATAATTCTGCCAATATCGTGACCTTGGGAGAAGGCGGTACGCCTCTCCTGAAGTCGAAAGCCTTAGCCGCTAGTTTGGGACTCAAGCACCTGTACATCAAAGACGAGCGACAGGGGCCGACCGGCAGCTTCAAAGACCGTCAGGCCACAGTAGCCATCTCAGCACTCAAGGAGATGGGTGTTAACGAAATTGTGGTTGCCAGCACGGGCAACGTCGCCATTGCTTATGCGGCTTACTGTGCGCGGGCAGGCATCAAACTGTGGGCATTCTTCCCCAGCTTGACCCCCGGCGCGAAAATGCGTGAAGCAGCTTTATATGGTGCCGAGGTCATCAAGATCACCGGTACTTATGACCAGACCAAAGAACTCGCCGCGCGTTTTGCCAAGAGCAAGGGCATCTTCCTTGATCGCGGGATCAAGAGCGTGGCGGCCATTGAAGCCATGAAGACGATGGCCTACGAAATCGCTGAGGAACTCGGTGACGAACTCAACGGTGGCACGCGTTGGCGTTCGCCGGATTGGTTCTTGCAAGGCGTGAGCGGCGGCATGGGGCCGATTGGCGTGGGCAAGGGCTTTCAAGAAATGATGAATTTTGGGTTGGTGGATAAGATGCCCGCCTTCGGTTTGATCCAATCGGCGGGTTGTGCGCCGATGGTTGAGGCCTTTAATCGTGGGCAGCGCATTGCCACCCCCATTGAAAATCCACAGACCATTATCGCGACCTTAGCGACCGGCAACCCCGGACGTGCTTACGAACTGCTGTACGATTATGTCCAAGAGTTTGGCGGACATTTCACCTCGGCAACCGACGAAGAAGCCTTCACTGCCACATTGATCGCTGCCCGTACTGATGGCATTTCAGTTGAACCGGCTACGGCAGTCACTTTTGCAGGATTGATCCGCATGGTGCGCGAAAAGGTCATTAAGCCGGACGATGTGGTGGTGGTGAACTGTTCCGGTCACACCATGAGCGTCGAGAAGCATATTCTGGGCGACCAATGGCAGCATGACATCGAACTGAACCAGCAGCATATTACCCCTACACTGCCCGAAGAAGGTCTCCTTTCGGCCTTGCAACAGGTCGAGTCGCAGGTGCGGCGTATCGTCATCATTGAAGACAATCAGGACGCGGCACGCTTGATTAAGCGTATCCTGCAAGCCCGTGGCAGCTACGACATCCATCTGGCCGCAGATGGCGCACAGGGCATCAAACTGATCCGTGAAGTACACCCCGATATGGTGGTGACCGACTTGATGATGCCGGATGTGGATGGCTTCGCGGTTATCGAAACCATGAAGAGCGATCCGACCATCAGCCATATTCCGATTGTGGTGGTCACCGCTAAAGAACTGACCGTCAAGGAACGCGCCCGCCTCAGTGGTCAGATCGAGATGCTCTTACAAAAAGGCTCGTTCATCGACGAAGAATTCATCGAGTCGCTGGTGAGCAAACTGCATTAAGTCGATAGTCATTAGTCTCTAGATTGAAGCGACGGACGAAGGTTCGCCGCTTTTTGATTCACAACATGCAAAAGGCTGTAATCTATCTACATCCTGATTGGTTATTTCTGGCAGCGTATTTTCTATTATATTCAACAAAATTTTCAACGTTATAGTTGTAGGCAAACTTAACGCCATCATAGAATTCATCATTTTTGATCGGTTGCCAATCAGTTAGACCGATTTCGTTTCCTACTTGTTTAATGAATTCGTGCAGCAAATCATCAGAGGGTGAAGGTACACGAATACCTAGTTTATGATAACAGCAGCCTTCTTTGAGGGTAGGATGAAACTGATAGATAAGTAAACCTAACTTCTCCGACGTAGCATGAACCTGAGGAAATCGGTCAAGACCGTTTTCGGTAATAAGCCAATAGCACACAAAATAATCAAAATGATTGCCGTCGCTTTGACTAGCTGTTTTGTCTATTCTCGGCATATTATTACGGCCAGATACCATCGTACCCCAAAGCCATTCGCCATAGCCGCCTGTAAGTCCTTCAGGAAATCGGACACCGCGATCAAACTCACCTTGAGATGAAATACGCCAATTGCTGACATCCAGTTGGAGACCAACTTTATTTTGGAATTCTTGAAGCGCCTGTTCAGAGTCCACACCAATGATAAAACATCGTGAAATAATCTCACTATCGCATATGATGTAGTTCATAAGCGCCAAATCGTAATCTAATTTCTCATCTTTGTGTATAAGAAGCCAAATTTCACGCATCGGGCGTTCAACCCACTCAAAGGCATAATAGAATTTTCGCATGATAAAATCTTGATTATTTTCTCGATACTTATGTCTCTAACTTGATACTATAAAAATAGTTTATTTTTCGTTAACCCCATAAACCAACCTCCAACCATCCACAAACCACCTTAACAATCCCACTCCCTCAAAATGGTTAGCGCCAACACCTCGAAAGAGTTACAAAATGTTCTTCCAAATAGTAACCCATTCCTCCTATGCCTGTTGTATGATCTTTGTAGGGACGGGATACATCTCGTCCGCCGCACCTTAACATCTGCTACCCGACCAACACGCACAATCGTCACAAAATGACCGTGTGCATTTGCCGCTTGTTCCGCATTTTCTGCTGATTGTGCATTGAGAGTCGCCTTTTAGGCTGCTTTATTCACCTTGCCAAATGGTTTATCCTTTGGCAATTCTGGCACAAAATCCACCTTTGCCATTGCCGAAATTGCTGCCAAATTTGCCACCGAAGGGAGTTCTGTGGGCCAGTGCGCTTCAGCGCCCTTTGTTAACTCACGCAGGGGTTTGAACCCCTGACGAGGCTGGCAAAAATCGACTTATCACAACTGCAACAACAACATCAACAGCATCATTTCCTTATGGCATTGATGCCGCCGCCACTGCCGCCATAAAAGTTCAACTGACGACATTTCCGACAATCGACAGTGTGAAATTGCAGAATCTGAAGAATTTTGCGACCAACGGGAGTGCTGTGGACGAATCTTCAGCATGTCGCTCCCTCAAATCCGCCATCCAAACCATGTTCGCATATGCGGTTTTTGCAGCTTTCGCAGTTTTTGAATCATTTGACGAACAAAACTCCTTCTACCTTCGTACTCATAATGAGATGTTCAACGCTATCGACGGAGACCCGCCCATGCCCGACCAATCAACGCTTGACCCACAAGCCATTCTCGCCAGTTTAGGCATCACTGATGCCACTCAAATCGAACCCGTAACCGGCGGTGTATCCACGGCAATCTGGCGCGTTGAATGGCAGGGTAAACCGTATGCGCTGCGGGTGTTCCGTCCAGAACAAGCGGCGATGGCTGAGAAAGAACAACGGGTGATGAGTATCGCGGCGCAGGCTGGCATTCCTGTGCCGGACACGATCCGTCATGGCCTATGGGAAGGACGACCGGCTTTTCTGGTGTCGTGGGTTGATGGCAAGACACTTTCGGCGGAACTCGGCGCACATCCATATCGTGTTTGGCAGCTTGGTCGGGCTTTCGGCCAGATGCAAGCCAGCATCCACCGTATCCCTGCACCTGCTGATATGGATACCCGCGCGTGGATCGAATGGGCGGGCGACGAACCGGCACTCAAGCAGCGTTTATATGACTTGCCCTCGCGAAAAAATCAACTGCTTCACCTCGATTATCATCCGCTGAATGTGATGACCGACGGCCAGCAGATCAACGGCGTGTTGGATTGGGTCAACGCGCAGGTAGGTGATCCTCGCGCCGACTTCGCGCGGACGTTCGCCATCTTACGGATCGAACCCTATGGGCCGCATGGTGATCCATTCTGGTTGTCCATAGGACGGCGCTTGTTGGAACGGGCATGGCGTTCAGGCTACCTGCAAGCGGGTGGCAAACTGGATGAGATGGCGCTGTTTTATGCGTGGGCTGGCGCAGTCATGATCCGTGACCAGTCACAGCGCGTCAACAAACCGGATCACTGGTTGCAAGATCATCATCTCGCTCCCGTTCGCAAGTGGCGTGATATGTGGAAGCGGCGGGCGGGGATCGGGTAGCTTCAAAGTGATCTTTCGAAAGTAATGAGCCAAAACGCTCCATGAATTGACCCCCTCCCTGAATTGGCTCCCTCCATCGCTTGCGGGGGAGGGTTGGGGTGGGGGTTAATCTTGTAACTGACCGCTTGAGACTTGCGACTACCACCTAATGCGTATTAATTTTGACGTGGGCATACTGTTTGCGATAGGCTGCTGGTGAGGTTTGTGTATGGCGACGGAAAATCCGCCTAAAATAATCGGGTTCGGAAAAGCCGCATTTTTCCGCGATTTGCTCGACGGTCATTTCGCTGTCCAAGAGATAATGACAGGCCACATGGATACGCCGCTTTTGGATAGCTTCCGTCAGCGTACAATGATAAATTTGGCGGTAAACACGCCCCAAATAATCCGCGTTATAGCCTAACTCAAAAGCGACTTTACCCGCTGTAATCGGACGGTCATAGTTCAAACGAATATAGGTGTTGGCCCAAGTGGCAATGGCTTTGAGGTCACTGCTGTCGACCGATGGCACTTCAGTCGAACGAGCGACCTCCACCAGCATGAGCGTGGTTAATAAATTTGCCGCGTAAGGATGCAGCGCGCCGGTTTCCTGATCTTCAAGAAAAATGCGGAAAAGCCGTTCGATGCGTTCCGGTTCGTTAATCGTTTTGTGCTGCGGCATTCGCATAAATGGGATAAATGGGCTGTTGATGGCGGCGGCTTCGTCCTCGGCGCTCTCGTCAAGGTCGAAGTGAATCCAGTAGAAGCGCAAATCGGGCGGCATCGGTTTGGCTCCGCCGTGCTGTCGCCCCGGCCACAGATGCAAACTTTGTCCGGCTTCAACGTGGAAGTTGCAATCGCCCTCCCACATATCCAAGCAGCCTTCTTTGACCAAGATGAGTTCGTGCGAGTCGATGACGCGGGTGGGGTGTATGGCTGCCCCGCGTGAGACAAATAACCCCGCATTTTGGGCGCGTATCGGGCTAATAATGTCGACATGAAGAATGTTTTGGGTTGTCATAAAAGTTTCTCAAAAAGTCGGTTTTATCTTCCTATTCTACGGCTTATAGGCTGGCGAAAAAAGGGGGCAATGCCATACACTACGCAGGATGGAAAGTCGCAACTATACAATAGAGGTTTATCTTGACGAGCAGTATTCAACAAAATACACCTGTTTCTTTAAAAAATGTGGTCATTGATAATGGTTTCTGGGGCGCACGACAGGCCAATAACCGCGAACATACCCTCCCTGCCATCAAACATCAGATGGAGATCACCGGACGCGTGGATGCGTGGAAGCTGGATTGGAAGCCCGGTCAGCCGCATAAGCCGCATATCTTCTGGGACTCGGACAATGGCAAGTGGATTGAAGCCGCCGCTTACAGTTTGATGACGCATCCTGACGCTGAACTGGAAACCTATATGGACTCGGTGATTGATTTGATCGCCGCAGCCCAACAGCCGGACGGTTACTTGAATATTTTCTTCACCGCCGTTGAGCCACAAAACAAATTCAAGAACCTGCGCGATTGGCACGAATTTTATGACGCAGGGCATCTGGTCGAAGGCGCAGTGGCTTATTACGAAGCGACTGGCAAGCGCAAACTGTTGGATGTGATGTGCCGTTATATCGATACGATTGATGCTAACTTTGGGCCGAAGGAAGGTCAAAAACGTGGCTATGACGGTCATCCTGAAGCTGAACTGGCATTGGTGAAGTTGTACCATGCCACAGGCGAACAGCGTTATTTGGATCTCTCCAAGTATTTTATTGACGAACGTGGTCAACAGCCGTTGTATTTCGATCAGGAAGCCATCGCACGCGGCGAAGATCCTAAGCAGTATTGGGCCAAGACTTACCGCTACTGTCAGGCGCATATTCCGGTGCGCGAACAGGATATGGCGACTGGACATTCGGTTCGCGCGGCCTACTTGTATTCGGGTATGGCGGATATTGCCGCTGAAACCGGCGACGAAGCCCTGAAAAAGGCCTGCATGTCGATCTGGGATGATCTGAACGAGCATCATTTGTATATCACAGGCGGCTTAGGGCCAGCCCATGCCAACGAAGGCTTCACCGTCCCCTACGATTTGCCCAACGAAACCGCTTATGCCGAAACCTGTGCCGCGATTGCGCTGGTGTTCTGGGCGTGGCGCATGTTCAAACTCGATCCCGACAGCAAGTACATCGACACAATGGAACGCGCTTTGTACAACAATGTGCTGAGCGGCGTTTCGCATGAAGGCAGCCACTTCTTCTATGCCAATCCGCTGGCGGCTTTCCCCAATGTGACCCCACATGGTCAATGGAGTGGGATTGTCGGTGATCGTGATTATCGTCGCTCGGAATGGTTTGACTGTGCTTGCTGCCCACCCAATCTGGCGCGGTTGGTGGCGAGTCTCGGCGGTTACATTTATTCGACGGATACGGATACGCTTTATGTGCATTTATACGCCTCGAACCATGCCGAGGTGGAAGTCAACAGCCGTGCTGTGAAAATCAGCCAGCAGACCGATTATCCTTGGGCGGGACAAATCCGACTGGGAGTCGATGTTGACCAAGCGGGACGTTTCCGTTTGGGGCTGCGCATTCCGGGTTGGTGCCGCGCTTATACGTTGAAGGTCAATGGCGAAGCGCTGACGACTGCCGCGACCAAAGGCTATGTGCTGATTGACCGCGAATGGAAGTCCGGCGACGAGATTATCCTGTCGCTGGAAATGCCTGTCGAACGGGTGCTGCCACATCCCCTCATTCGCCACGACGCGGGTAATATCGCCCTACAACGCGGCCCCGTGGTCTACTGCATCGAAGAGGCTGATAACGGCAACAATCTGGCGAATGTGATTATTCCGCAGGATGCCCGTATGATCACCACCTTCGAGCCAGATTTGTTCGATGGCGTGTCGGTGATTAATGTCGAAGCCCAGCGTTCGACCACCGATTGGAAGGGCGGCTTGTATCAGCCGGAATCGGCTCAACATTTAACGCGTGTGCCTACGGCGATCAAGGCCATTCCTTACTGTTTCTGGGCGAACCGCGAACCGGGTGAGATGCGGGTCTGGATACGCGAGAACTAGGTCAGTCAATAGTCTGTAGTCGTTAGTCGATAGAAAGTGGTGGGTGCAAACTCACCACTTTTTGATTCCCATTAACTCATTGTGATGCCAGTGGATTGATGTAAAAAGCAATTTGTAACAACTGCAACTCAAAGTCGTTATAGCCAGCAGCACCTTAAAAATGTGGATTTAGGAAAATCAACATGATGGATCGTATTGCTGCAAACGTGAGCGTGTATTGTAAAGATTGTGGACATCCACTGGAGATTATTGAGCAGGAAGAACTTGATAATGGATACTTTTTGCTAGTAACCTGTTGGCAAGCAACTTGCTTACTGAGAGGTTTTACATTATCACTTGATCGCTATGAAAGTTTGAACCAGCCTCAACTGGAAGTATATCGAGAAATGAACCAGCTTGGTCGGCCCCAATATGTAAGAGTTGATTGAATATCCATGTTTCAGGTTTCTACGCTGCCACCCTCAGTACTTGAGGCACACAAGAATAGCAGCGTGTTTGTTGGGATCCTAAGATAGGGCACTTTCTGAATATTGGACCCCGAACTGCTCTTTTAATATTTGCCTTGCTTCCTCAATAGTCAGTGCAAATCGCGGCTGCGCAAATGTTTTCGGGGCCTGCTTTTTGCCCATATTTTGCACCACTTTCTTATAGTTCAGGTCGCTCTTACTGACAACCATAACCACTGCACCCTGGTTAGGCGGAACATTCTTTTCAAGGAACTTGATGTCTGATGAACTGAGGGTCAGTTTAATGGTGCGTTCGTCTATGATGAGGTGTACCGGATGAGAGACCGATTTTAACATTTGGGCTGATTCTTCAGCTAAATGATAAAGATCATCTTTGATTGGTTTGCCTGTCTATTGTTGAAATACAACGGTCTTTTCTTCGTTGTCCCATCGAATTAAATAACCCATTTTTATCCTCAATTTCCTTACATTTTGTAACTATTATAATCCTTGGTTAATAAATAAATTCAAACCTTTAGGAAAATTTCACAACCCCAACTCTTTGAAGGAAAGGTTTTTATGTCATCGGGTAACAGCGTAGTCTAAGCATATTTGGCGATGTCAGTTTACAATTCCCATCATAATTTTGCCTTCTTGCGAACTAGGATAAATGTCTCTGACGATGATCCAGAAGCTTAGGCAATTTATGGAGCATAGTATGAGCGAAAACAACGCAAGCAATTATGATCAGCAACTGGAAGAAGCCCGTCAGATTTGGAATAGCGAAGCCAGTTCATTTGACAACCAACCCGATCATGGGCTTCAAGATCCGATGATCCTCGCCGCGTGGACAAGGCTGTTAAAGGCGCATCTTCCTTTCAGCAAAGCCACAGTATTGGATATTGGTTGTGGCACGGGTTCGCTGAGTGTGGTCATTGCCGGACTAGGTCATGACGTGACGGGTATTGATTTCTCGCCGGAGATGATCGCCCAAGCACAAGCCAAAGCCGGGGCAGCACAGCAGCCTATCCAGTTTCAGGTGATGGATGCGGCCTTCCCTAAACTTCCCGATCAGCAATTTGATGTGATTATTTGTCGGCACTTGCTCTGGGCGCTGCCGGAAATCGATCATGTTCTTGAGCGCTGGGTGCGCCTTTTAAAAGCACAAGGACGTTTACTCTTGATTGAAGGCTACTGGTTCACGAAGGCCGGACTGCATGCTCAAGAAATCCTTGATGCGCTGCCCACTTCCTTAACCGATATTTCAGTCCAGAATTTGAGCGATCAACCTGATTTTTGGGGTAAAACGGTTGATGATGAACGCTATCTAATCACCGCGCGGCTTCAAACCTGATGAGGTATTAAACACAAATACGATATTGGATGAGGAAAATTGGGTATGAATCTGAGCGAGTTTTGGCAGCTCATTGCACAGACACACGCTGATAGTGTTGGTATGCCTCCACGTCAATTTGATCGCCTTGTTCAAACACTGGTTGCCATACCGGTGAGGGACATTCTTGATTATGATCGTATCCACGAAACATTGATGAATAGAGCCTACACCAGCGATGTATGGAATGCCGCCTACATGATGACCAGTTGTGGAGATGATAGCTTTAGCGATTTCCGGGGATGGCTTATCGCACAGGGCAAAGCGACTTTTGAAAAAACGCTGCATGATCCCGATTACTTGGCGGAAGTTGTGGTAATTGAAGCGCGCGAACAATGCTGTTGGGAAAGTTTATCTTATGTGGCTTCCGAGGCTCACTGGCAGAAAACAGGCGAAGATCACGGACTTCCCAATTATTTATTTCATCCTAAGCTCACTGGAAATGTAGAGCTGATTCATCGTAACGAAGATTATCAAAAGTATTATCCAAAGCTGTGGGCAAAGTTCAGTTGGCTATGGATTGCGTCTGATAGAGATGAAAGCGATCCAACTTAATTTCTCCCACGCTGTAACAGGAATAAAAAAGGAGGATACTAGACCCTCCCCTTACGCAAAAAGTAATGGATGTTTAGGCCATTTTGCGGGCGGCGGGCCAATGGATTAACACCCAGATGCTCATGATGCCACCAGCGACCGATGCGATGGCGATGGCGGCAGGGGTGCCGATTTCGTTGGCGATAGCACCCATCAGCAAAGCGCCAAAAGGTGCGATACCGAACCATGCTAGGGTATACAGGCTCATCACCCGTCCACGGAAGGCATCCGGTACTTCATTCTGTATCAGGGTATTGACCAGAATGAATTGCAAGATGATCGAAAAACCATAGAGAATGGCGAAAAAGACAGCCGCCTCAACCGTTTTGGTCAGGCTGAAGAAGAAAGCCGAGAGCGACACCATCATTGCCATTACCGCCACGATACGTCCTCGTCCAAAGCGCCGTCCAAGATAACCTAAGACCAAGGATGAAATCACCGCACCCACACCGATGGCGATGGTCACGGCTGAATAAGCATCTGCGGGAGAATGTAAGACGGTATCGGCAAAAGCGGGCAGCAGTGTCTGGACGTTGTTGGTAAAAAGCGCAGCCGCTACCGCTAACAGCAGCATGGGGGCAATCGTATTATGCTGGCGCGTATATTGGAGACCTTCTTTAAGCTGGCTTATGGGCGATGCTGTCCGCGCTCCCACCGGCGCGTTATCAATGTGGATGATCCACAGCATATAAATGACCGAGACAAAACTCAGCCCGAAGAGCAAGAAACA
>JACDGI010000713.1 GCA_013821665.1 Anaerolineae bacterium | reverse complement strand
GAAGAGCGCTACCAGTGCAACCGTGAGTACGGGTACCGGTGCGGAACCCACTTCAGCCGACATCATCACTGCAATTGATGGGTTGAAGATCAAGGATATGAGCGGTTTGATTACCTATTTGGCGATCAAGACCCAACCCGGTCAAACGATCAACCTGACGGTTCTGCGTGATGGTAAGGAAATCAACATTCCGGTCACCTTAACGGCACGTCCTGTTAGCACCAACTAACGTCTAACCGTTCCAAAACCAATTGATCCCGGCTTAAGCAATGAAGTCGGGATTTTTATTTTCCGGCTGCCCTGCCCTTTTCCGCTTCATACAGGCGTGCCCGTTCCAAAGATTGGGCGCACTGCTGGGCTAAAGCGATAAAGAAGGCTTCTTCATCAGGATTGCGCCGCTTCTCGAACGCAAAACTGAGGTTGAAGCCACCGATAATCTTCTCATTGACTGTCATTGGAATACAGACGGTCGAATGGCTGCCGTTATTCTTAATGGTCTCGGCGAAATGTGGATAGCGTTCCACATACTGCTCATAGGATTCGAGCCAAATAATGCCGCCGCTGCCGATGGCATCATTGAGCGGCCCCGGAAAATCCAACGGGGTACGACGATATTTCACAGCGATTTCGGGAGACAAACCGCGTAAATTCAGAATCTCCAGCATGGTCCCGTTTTCGACCAATAAGGCGACTGTACCTAGAAGGCCGTCCAGCGCTTTTAAAGCACGCTCGACCACGACTTCGGCAATCTCATTAAAGGTAAGCGCCTGAGAAAATGCTCCTGAAAGTTCTAAGAGCAGATTGATGCGCCGTTCATTTTGTTTACGTTCGGTAATATCACGGGCTATAGCTTGAATCGTTCCATCGGGCAATAGTTTGGAAGAGATCTCAACAGGTACGTGGCTTCCATCTTTGCGGATCATTTCACGCTCGATAAGTAATGTTTTTCCCTGTTGAAGTTCAGCCTCTCGCAGTGGCTTCTCGGACGGAATAATGAACAGATCCAGCATCTTCTTTTGCAGAATTTCTTCGCGCGTATAACCGAGCAGCTTACAGGCGGCTGAATTGGCCTCGATGTAAAACCCATTTGCTTCGACAATCAGAATGACATCCGAGGCTTGTTCGATCAACATGCGGAAGCGGGATTCACTTTCTTGGAGGGCTTTTTCGGTCTGTTTACGTTCGGTAATATCGCGGAAAACCAGAATGACACCGATCATGTTGCGGTCTTCGTCAAAGATGGGCGCACCACTGTCATCAATCGGGATTTCGTCGCCGTCTTTGGTCACCAGTAAGGTATGGTTGGCTAAACCGACGACACTCCCTTGGCGCAGCACTTTTTCGACAGGGCTTTCGACCACTTCACGCGAGGTTTCATTCACAATATGGAAGACATCTTCCAAGGTTCTACCCGCCGCATCCTGATCTGACCAGCCGGTTAGCGCTTGGGCAACCGGATTCATAAAGTTGATGCGTCCCTGAGCATCGGTCGCAATGACTGCGTCGCCAATGCTGGCAAGGGTAATGCGTAAATGTTCCTGCTGCGTACGCGCTTCGTTATAGAGACGTGCGTTATCGATGGCAACCGCCGCCTGAGCTGCCAAGCCTTCGATGATGCGTTCATGGCGCTCGGTGAATACCCCGACTTCCCCATTCCCTAAAAACAAGCCGCCCAAAATGTTCGACGATTGTGAAACGACCGGTACGCCTAGATAACTTCGTGTCGGGCGATAACCATCGGGCATATCGTAAAGCGGAATTTTATTGGTGTAGCGCGGGTCTTGGCGCACATCATCCAGACAAATTTTCTCGCCATTGCGCAGCGTGGTATCAAACACATCATTTGTGCGCGCGATTGGAAAACGCGCAAATATTTCTTGCGGTGGGCCAGAAATGGTCGAGATGATGTATTTCCCATTTGAATCCAACTGGTTAGAGATAAAGGCGCTATAGTCGGCACCGGTGACCTGAGCCGCAGCATCAGTAACGGTTTGTAATAATTTTTGCAGATCGAGTTCGCCGGATAAGGCCTGCCCTACCCGATGGATGGTTTCGAGGATTTCATAATTTTCTAATAGGGCCATTTCGGCGCGTTTTTGACGGGTAATATCCCGCGTAATGACCAAAACACTGTTGACCATATTCGGTTTGGTATATTCGGGAACCATCTGCGATTGGAAAGTCCACTTACGCTGGGCGATATTCACACTATATTCAATTGTTTTTTCGGTGCCCTTTTTGAAGACCTCTAACATTGTCCCTTCCCACAGCGGGAGGATCTTCTCAGGTAAGCCCATTTCGCGGCTGGTTTTGCCAATATGATCTTCGGGGGGAATGCCGGTCGCCAGTTTGACCGCCGCGCTGACATAGGTGTGGCGCAAATCGCGATCAAAACGGGCGATGACGGGATAAGGTGGCGCACCCATTAGCGCTTTGACTTCAGCTTCGCGGTTGTGGAGTGTGCCCTGCAACTGCTGATGTTCAGCCTTGAGACTTTCGATTTCCCGACGCAGACTTTCATTCGCTTGCGTCAGTTGTGGGACAACGTCATTTTCAGGGGGCATACCATCCTCAGCTTTTCGATACATTTACTTCCAAAACAAACTAGGTTAAGGCCAAAGTAAGTATCTACCCAAACGTCTTAAAGCTCAACACAGGCCAGAGCATTACGATACGAACACCGTGAAGGTGTCGTAAGCACTCCATGCGCCGCAGCTTGATTCGGCGGCTCCGGTACAAGCACGAACACGCCAATAATAGGGGCCATTGGGTAAGGCCACCGGCCACATAAACAATAAATTATTGCCTGCATCATAGACTATGGCATCCGCAAAAAGAGAATTACCCGCCGCTTGGATCTCATAACGAAAGGCTTGGCTGACACGATTCCACGTCAATGTAGGCGTGTTGGTCGTGTAATAATTCCGATTCGGCGCACCGTTGGCTTTGAGAGTGACGGTATGCGTCAACTGTGTTCCTAATCGCGCCGCACCGCTAAAGCCGGGACCATGCTGCGTGGCAAAACTTAGAATGATGGTTTTATCGCTGCTCGCAGACGGATTCAACGGCATAATAGTAGCGTTTGTGGTAGTCATACCGGGTGTGATGGTCACGGCTTGTACACCAAACGGTGCGTAATCTTGTCCGACGACAGCAGTTCCGCCACTCACCCACACATAGCCGGTGACCACTTGTGCCTGTGCCTGAACACTGTTCAGCTTCAGAGGAATATTGATTGGCATACTGCTGCCATTGGCAACACTACTGCTAGGAAACATAAATTGCAGCGTCCGAACCACACCACCCGCCTCGAATGCCCCGGTATCACAATCGCCCACTTGAGGGAAATTGACAGCCCCTAGCGCATTGATACTGCGTGTAAAGCCGCGTTGGTCAACACCACCGCCTCCGCCAGACGTTAAGGGATTGAAACAGGCTGCGCTGGCATTATCGAGCGCTGGACTAGGTGAATTGACGGCCAACGTTTTGGTCGAGCCACCGTTATCAGCCAGCGGGCCTAAGTTGAGTGGTTTAGGCGGAACGAGACTTTTTACATGAGTGAAACCATCACAGGTTGCATCATCACTGAGGTTATTGCTCGGCCATACCAGTGAATTGAAATTAAGTCCAAGAAAACAATTTTCAGGTGTGGATTGAGCCACAATGACGTTTTCGATGATGGTTGCAAGGTCAGATTCATAGATGTAAATTGAACCGCCATTGAGCGCCGCTGAATTTTTTAAAAAAGTATCATTGACGAGAATTGAACCCAGAGCGTCCAAGAAAAGTGCGCCGCCTTTATATTGCGCGGCCATATTGCCTGTAAAGGTGCTGTTGGTGAAGTTCATTTTTCCCGGATCTAAGACGATGCCCGCGCCGCCAGAAAACTCGGCGTAATTGTTGGAGAAGGTGCTGCCGTCGACTTTGACATTACCGTCCTCACCCATCAGCCCACCGCCCCGAAGAGAAGCTCTGTTGCCATTAAAGGTCGTGTGGTTGATGAAGGCATCAGCCACGCTGTAAATGCCCGCACCATCACCGCCTATGTTAGCCGAAAAAACACTGTCGTTGATCGTCACCGTTCCAGCGTTGACCAAGACTCCGCCGCCACGGTTACTGGCTGAATTACTCAAAAAATTACTGTCGGTAATCGTCGCAGTGTCGCTG
>JACDGI010000712.1 GCA_013821665.1 Anaerolineae bacterium | reverse complement strand
TTCCAGAGTCGCACCACATTATCACGTCCGCCGCTGACGATCAGTGTGCCGTCCGTGCTGATGGCGACTGCGTCCAAGGGGCTGCTGGTGATCTGGTGGTCGGGTTTGGAGATGACGACGGGCGTGGCTTGCAGATGGGCGACCATCGCGGGCAGAGCGAGGCTAATAAACGTGAACAAAATAATGAAGCGGCGAGGCATAAATTACTCTTTGGGCGGAAATACTTGTAAGTGCATTTTGATTGTTTGATAAAGAAACTGAGTTAAGAGGAGTATCGCACCTTTTGTATGCCGCGTGCAAATGTCTATATTGTTCGCGTAGTCAATAATAAGAACGCGGAAACAATTTAGTGAGGTGTAATAGAATAGCAAGAATTACAGACTATATTGAGCAGGTAAAGATACACTATCAAGGTTAGAGGAAAATAACGTGCTGCTTCTACTGGTAGTCGCCTTTGTAGCAGGAATTGTAACCGTACTTTCACCCTGCATTTTACCTGTACTGCCTATTGTTTTAGGATCATCCGTTAATGGAGGTAAGTCTCGCCCATTTGGTGTGGTCACAGGCTTGATCGTCAGCTTTTCAATCTTCACTTTAGCTGCCACACAAATCGTTACCCTATTGCACTTGCCAGCCAGCAGTTTACGGCTAGCGGCCATCGTGATTATTTTGCTGCTGGGCTTGAGCTTGGTTATTCCGGCATTTAACCAGTGGTTTGAACGTCTACTCAGCCGCCTTCCGCGATTAGCCTCGACTCAAAAACGCTCAGGCTTTTGGGGTGGAATCTTAACGGGTGCAAGTTTAGGGCTAATCTGGGCACCATGCGCTGGCCCGATTTTAGCAGCCGTCACAACATTGGCAGCTACCCAACAAGTATCAGCAGGAACCGTCGGGGTGATCGTGGCCTATGCTTTCGGCTCAGGTATACCGATGCTGGGTATCGCTTACGGCGGACGTGCGCTTGCTCAACGCAGCCGCAGCCTTGTGCGCTATGGGGGTAGGGTACAGCAAGTCTTTGGTGGATTAATGATTGCGACAGCCATACTGATGGTCTTCAATTTGGATGTAGCCTTCACTGTTTGGGCAACGACCTCATTAGCGCCTAGTTGGACGAATACACTGCAATCCATTGAGCAAAATGATGCTGTAAAAACCCAGCTTGATGTTTTACAAGGGCATGATAACGCTGCCAGTTTGCCACAAGCTGTGAGTGCTGTGAATGAGTCGGGGCCAGCCGCGCCCGAATTCGTGGGCATCTCGAATTGGATTAATACCGAGCCTTTAACGATGGCGGGACTACATGGCAAGGTTGTCTTAATCGACTTCTGGACATACTCGTGTATCAACTGCATCCGAACCTTACCTTATACCACCGCGTGGTATAACAAATATAAGGATCAAGGTCTGGTTGTCATCGGTGTGCATTCACCAGAGTTTGCCTTTGAACATGAAACATCCAATGTTGAAGATGCCGTCAAACGTTTCAATATCGCCTATCCGGTGGCACAGGACAACGATTTTAAAACGTGGCAAGCCTTTAATAATGAATATTGGCCGGCAGAATACTTGATTGATGCCAAAGGCGTTATCCGGCATACCCATTTTGGCGAAGGCGAATATGACGAAACCGAGCAAACCATCCAACAATTGTTGAAGGAAGCCGGTGCTGCCGTTACTGATACAACCTTGACGAAAGCGCCTGTCGCTGGCTATTCCACTAATGAAACACCTGAAACCTATGTGGGCACAGATCGACAGACCGATTTTGCTTCGCCCCAAAAAGTAATGGAGGGCATCGTATCGAACTACAGCATTCCCGATACATTACCCTTGAATGACTTTGGTGTAAGCGGTGGATGGACGTTCGGCCCGGAATACGCAACCACTGCCAGAAATGATGCCAAATTGAAGCTGCACTTTTACGGCAAAGATGTCTATCTGGTAATGACCAGCAATAAGCCGGTTCCTGTGAATGTGAATTTGGTTTCGCCAAGTCAGAAAAACCAGAGTGATGATGTCAATAGTAATGGACAAACGATTGTCGGCGACTCGCGCTTATACCACTTGGTTCAGCTTGATAGTGCCAAAGAAGGCACCGTTGAGTTACAGTTTACCCAACCCGGTGTTAGGGTCTATGCGTTTACCTTTGGCAGCTAAAGGATAATAGGACGGATGCAATCAGTCGAACCTACACATGTTCCCACCAGCAGCAAAGCTGAGCTTTACAGCCTGACGAGCGCTCAAGTCAGCAGTGTTTTCGAGAACGAACGGGATTTGATTGCCAATATGGCGAACTGTGCAGCTTTGATTTACCACACACCGCCTGATTTGAATTGGGCAGGGTTCTATCTTCTGCGTGGTAAAGATCTGATTGTTGGCCCGTTTCAAGGGAAACCCGCCTGCGTCCGCATACCATTAGGTAAAGGCGTATGTGGAACAGCAGCGACACGCCAAGCGACGATTGTGGTCGAGGATGTTGACCAGTTTGCAGGTCATATAGCCTGTGACAGCGCATCACGCTCAGAAATTGTCATCCCATTACTCAAAGATGGGCATTTGATCGGCGTTCTGGACATTGATAGTCCCATTCTCAGCCGTTTCAATGCCGAAGATGCAGTAGGATTAGAAGCCATTGCCGCACTTTTCATCCAATTAACTGATATTCCAGTGATCCAATCATAAGGATTGGAGCATTAGTAGAGGAGAATCTCATATGGAACAGAAGAAATACAAAGTCGCCAAGACGGACATCGAGTGGAAGCAGCAGTTGACTCCACAGCAATTTGCAGTCGCACGACAGGCCGCCACTGAACGTCCATTTACGGGCGAGTACGTGCATAACCATGCAGATGGAACTTACAATTGCGTGGCCTGTGGACAACCGTTGTTCTCATCCGATACCAAATTTGAGTCGGGTAGTGGTTGGCCGAGTTTCTGGGATGTGGTTAATCAGGGGAATGTCGAACTGCGCGAGGATTACAGCCACGGGATGCGCCGCGTCGAAGCAGTATGCAGTAACTGCGGATCGCATTTGGGGCATGTGTTTGATGATGGGCCAGCCGATACCACCGGACAACGCTACTGCATCAATTCGGCCTCGCTGTCTTTCAAGAAGAAAGATGATGTGAAGTAAGCTGTAAAAGGATATTCTCGCTCAGAAACCTCACCCCAAACCCCTCTCCAATGCTTTGGCGAGGGGAGTAAAAACAGAAATAAGACAGCCTATTTCAAAATAAAACTACAACTCAGGTGAAGTAGGCTGTAAGAGGTCGATTTGAAGAGGTGACAATCGAATCAAAAAGCCGCTCTAGGGGGTACGAGCGGCTTTTTGCGTTTATAGCAGTATGAGGGAGTTACTGCTTAACGCTCGACATCAACTTGAGTGACCTGACGGGTACGGTTGGTATCCGAGAAGATCAAGCGGAACAGGGTAATAATCAGCCATCCAACAATCATATAGACAAAGATGGCGATGATAGAAGCCATATCGAAGCCGGGTGTCGTGACAATGTTCTTAAAGGGCGACACTAGGCCATCGGTTGCCCCATAAATGAAGTTGACAAAGCCAGTGGCGGCGTTGGCATTAATCATGACGAAGGCAAAGCGTATGGCTAACAAAATCACAATGACGGAGACGACCAGCCACAAAAATTGGCTGAAGCGTGACACGAAAACGCGTCTGCCGGTTGGCGCAGTTTCTACTATACGTTGGCGACGTTCAATACCATCCCCACGAATAACTTCGACCCGTTCGCGTTTTTGTTGTGCCATAATTCATCTCCGAATAACAACAATTCAATTACCTAATCTAATTTCAGTATAAGGCAGCGAAGCGCGAATGATCTGAGCCTATTGGGGCAATCCCGGTAGGTTAAGTGGATAGTTCTATTTTGGGATAAGCTGGGTAAGCGGTGGGGATAATTAAATAACCTCAGTTATGGATAAGCTCGATAACGGCCTTCACATGGGTTTGAAAACTCGAACCAAATATGCTTGACTTAAATAGCCTTTTTGTTCTAAAATAGATGTTGGTATTTCTTATGGTAGCACCGCACTAAACGGTGGATAAAAGTGACGAAACTAAGCGCACCACAAATCATAGAAATAAGGTCTTAAATATAGACCTTCTTGAACCGTTGTGGTCAGTGAACATGTTCAAGAATCTGAT
>JACDGI010000711.1 GCA_013821665.1 Anaerolineae bacterium | reverse complement strand
CGCCATAAGAGGGACTTGAAGTTATAAGAAGCAAGTTTCAAGCTGCAAGTTCCAAAATCTCCACCCCCTCAATAGGCGAATGCGCTAATGCGAGCCGTGGAGCGACTTAAAACACCATCTCATTTTAGAACAAATAATCTTATCGAGTCAAGCGAATTCGGTTCGAGTTTACAAACTAACCGCTGGGGGAAATCGGTATTTTCAGAAAAACGGACGGGGTAATGACGATTCATAAATTAGGACGGAGAAAGGATAGCGACCGGACGGCATGTATGCCGTCCCTACGAATAAAATTCTTTTGTAGGGACGCGATACATCGCGTCCGTCATGACATGATTACCAAATTTTTTAATCAATATTCAACATACCGTCCAGCACTCTTAAATACTTTTAGAAGCCAAACTTGTCGGGCTTGCATTTAACGTCGTTGCTAGAGGGCACTTGAACCATCAGACGATACCGTAGTGGCAGGCAATTTACCCGCATGAACCGGCAGGGCGAAATAGAAGGTAGCGCCTTCACCGACTGCCGATTCGACCCAGATGCGTCCGTTGTGGCGCTCGACAACTTTTTTGCAGATGGTCAGACCAATACCGGTACCCGAATAGGCCGTGTTGATATGCAGACGCTGAAACATGCCGAAGATGCGCTTCTGATACTCGGAGGCGATGCCGATGCCATTGTCGCGCACGCTAAACTCCCACTCGTCCCCTTTTCGCTCCGCGCCGATATGAATTTTAAGCGGTTGTTCGCCGCGAAATTTGAGGGCATTGCCGATTAAATTTTGCAAAAGCTGCATCATTTGCATGGGATCAGCTTGAATCTGCGGCAAAGGGTCGTGGGTAATGGTCGCGCCGCTTTCGGTAATTGGCATGGATAAATTGGTGAGCGCCTTATCCAAAGCATCCTGTAAAGAGCTGAGTTGGTGCATATCCTGTTCATTAGTATCCAGACGCGCGTATTGCAGAAGCCCGGTGATGAGTTCTCGCATACGGTTCGCGCCATCCACCGCAAAGGCGATGAATTCGCTGGCTTCAGTTCCCAGCGAGGCGGCATAACGTTTTTCAAGGAGCTGCAAATAACTAATGACCATGCGCAGCGGTTCTTGTAAATCATGCGAGGCAACATAGGCGAACTGCTGAAGCTGCTCATTGGATTGGCGCAGTTGGTTAGCATAATGCGTTTGGGCTTCAATCAGGCTGAGGCGCTCCTGTTCCACTAATTTACGGTTGGTGATGTCGCGGAACACAACCACCGTACCCATCTGTTCACCGTCGGCATCCTTAATCAGCGCAATTTTATCTTCAATAAAGATCGATTTGCCATCACGCGAAATCAACTTTTTGGTGCCGGAAGATGTATCCGACTGCACAGCGCTTTCGATGACAATGTTATAGACAGCGGTGATGGGTTTGCCAGCGGCTTCTTCGGCAGACCAGCCCGTCAGCCTAGCGGTAATGGGATTGATAAAGGTCACATTCTTTTGGGTGTCGGTGGCGATAACCGCGTCACCCATGCTCGATAAAACACCGCGCAGCCATTCGCGCTGTGACGACAGTTCATCTGCACGTAACTGCAAAAGATTGAGCGCTCGTTCGTAGGTTTGCGACAAACGGATGAGCTGCCGAACCGTCGCGATGGCAACTAAAGCGCCCACTGTCAGGCCGCCGATGATGACGATCAGAATGACAAATTGGATAGTGGTTCGGGTGACGCGAATGGCTTCGCTGCGCGACTGATCCTGCGTATCGACAAAGGACGCCAATTGGTCGCGGATCGAATCCATTTCCTGTTTACCGATAAGCTGCGTGGCGGTATCAGCAACGGTATTGCTGTTGATTTTTTGGGCAAGCGTGTCGGCTGCGAACTGTCGCCATGTTGCGATATGAGTCTGCAAATCTTGAAGGTTCTTTGTTTGTGTGGGATCGTCCGCCACCAAATCCTGCAAGCGCTTAAAACCGGGATCAAAGGTGGTTTGCGCCTGATTGTACGGCGTGAGAAAAAGCGGATCGCCGGTTAACAGATACCCGCGCAGGCCGGTTTCCATATCCACCAACTGCCGCAGGACAACTGATGATTGCCCGATCACCATGTTGTTGTGTTCAACCTGCTGATTCGTCCCCAGAACGCTGCTTAACTGCCATAGAAAAATGAGGACGAGCAGAATCAGTAAAATTACCGGATAAATGATGGCGCGGGTGAGGGTGCGCCGGAATGTTCGGGTGGTGGCTGGTTGATTTGCTGTGACTTTTATGTTGGGTTCCGTCATCGAATATACACTATTCCATCAACGCATTTTGTATAAGTCATTCTAAACGGTTTATACAATTAGTTTAAGGTGAAAAATGTACGGGTCGTTAGGATTGAATGACCGTCTTCTAAGTCACCAAAGGCAGCCAGCGGTTTTCTTCGGGGCTGGCTTAGGGAAATTCAACCGTACCAACCCACAACCCATCATCGCCGCCAAGCGCAATATAGTGATCATCTTGACTCCAACTGATCGAACCACCCATACAATGTTCGCCAGATGGTTCACCAAACGATTCCGAATGAGTCTCGTAGTTATTTGCCACATCGGAAATAAGGAACGAACACTCGCCAATGTAGCCAATGAGCCACTTTTGATTCGCCGTCCAGTGAAAAGCGCTGGCACCTGTATCGGAAATTTTACGCACAGTGAGCGTGCCATCATCCTCAAGGGTGCACAGAGTCAACTGAGCAGTACCAACGGCCAACGTTTTATTGTCGGGTCCCCAAGCAATATCATTTCCCGGTGGATACGCAAAGCCCGCAAATATATCCTCTCCGTCGGGAACACAGGCCTCTTCCAAAGTGTTACTCTGTTCATACTGTGGCAACCATCTTCCGTTTTTATCCCAAAATCCCATGCTGATAGTGACAGGAAGTACAGGTACACCGTTGTCATCGAGTTTAAAGTGATACGCAGCAAACTTCGATCCGTCAGGACTCCAATCGAACCAATAGAGATAGGAATGAACATCATTCGGCGGTGGCACAGCGGTCACATCAACCACAGTCATAATCTTGTTAAATGTGAGGTCATAAACCAAAACATAACCATGTACCATAACCGCAAATTCTCGGCTGTTCGTGCCCCACTTTAAATCACTGTAGACAACACCCATCTCCTCAGTTCCACTCATGACACCCAACAGATTTTCATAAGCGTCTAGATAGATTTCGCTCTTTGAAACGTGATCTCCGTTTGCGGCTTCATACAGGTGTATGGAACCACCGGATATAGCAGCAATATATTTCCCATCCGGACTCCAATATAAGTTGCCAACCATGTTGAAGTATTGGGAAGCCTGCCAAATGACCTTTTTTGTCCGCCAGTCCATAAGCGTCAGTTGATTTGTTTTCCAATTTCCGAAAACAACTTGTTTCCCATCCGGACTAATCGAAGCTCCCGTTGCGGGTTCGTGTGAGATTTGTGTCCAAGCAATTTTCAACGTGGACGATTGAGCAGTTAGGGGTTGAAAAGTGAGCAGTGCGACGAAAGCAATAACAGGCATGAATAGCAATCGTTTACGCATATTGTGCCTTAAAATTTCCAAATGAGATTAGGTTACAAGTGGCAGCCAGCGGTTTTCTTCGGGGCTGACGCGCTGCTGGTTGCGGTTGTTCGCCATGCCTTTGCCACGCTCCAATGCGGCTTCGAGCGCAGGGGTATGAACAGCCTCGCCCAAATGAGCCAAGATAATTTCGGCTTTGTCGCGGGTTTCCTGCGTGGTGGCGTAATGGTTAAGTACCATGCCTAAGAGTTCGGCGGCGTGTTCTTCGTCTTTTTCACGCGCAAGCAAGCTGGCGATACCCGTCAGCAGCCACAGTTGAAGCGGTGTATCGCGGATGATCTGCGCCATCGTATAGGCCTCGTGGAAGTTTTTACGGGCGCTTTCGATTTCGCCTAACGCCACGCCGACATCGCCTAGCCCACCGAGCGTCAAGCTGACACCCAGACGGTGATCAAACTCGCGATAAATCGCCAGTGAGTCCTGATAGTAGCGGCGGGCAGCGGCATAATCTTTTTGAGCAAGAGCCACATCACCGAGGAATAGGATGGCACGCGCCAACGCACGGCGGTTCCCATGCTCCATATTCATAACCACGCTGTCTTCTAAGTAGTGTCGGGCTTCGTCATAAGCAC
>JACDGI010000710.1 GCA_013821665.1 Anaerolineae bacterium | reverse complement strand
ATGAGCCTCATCCGTCTTGCTAAAGGACAACCAGTACCATTTCAACGATGAAGGACTTTCTCCTACTGCTCTCCGCCTTGATCTCAGCGAACTCTGCGTCTCAACGGTTAAATGCTCTTTTTGCACGTTCGGCGGCATGCTCCCTTATAGCCGCCAAAGCGACACTGCCAATTTTGCAGCGGCGGCATTAGCCGAGCGATCCGCTGCACTGGCGGCAACAGCCGAGCTTCCCGCCGACACAAAATGCCAATTCAGCGGCATTAGCCGGGCCACCCGCCAGACATTTCGGCGGGAAATATGCAAAATCTGCACAACTTGTGCATTTTGTGCAGATTTTGCAGGATTGATGTGAACCGGATTAAATAAAAAACGGGCAGACCCCATTGGCCTGCCCGATCATAAAGAGTGATGCGCTTGTTATGCTTAAATCTCAGATGTACGACGGCGGTAAACAACGCTACGTCGTGAGCGCCGGAAATCGTAGTGGTAAGTACGCGTCAGACCGAATTGGACGACGATGCCAATCACGGCGATCACCAGTATCCAGATAGTCGGTAACCCCAGTGCCACCACCAGCAACTGTGCGCCAACCAGTGACGATAGAATGATCAGGAATTGGAAGGATAGTCCCAGCAAAATGATGCCGCCGATCACACCACCGACGATCAAGACGACCGGCGAAAGAGGTTGCAAGGCGAAGGTTGTCGCCAGTCCATTCGTCAACAGAATGCCGAAGTGTACCCCGATGAGGAATACAGCCACGTAATACAGGAAAAAGCTCAATAGCGCACCAATGACACCGCCGATCAACAGCACGATCAAATTGGTGGTGGCATCCGGCGAAACAACCAGTGAACTGGCGATGGCGGCGCCGACCATCGCGCCCGCAATCACGATAACGAACTCATAAACGCGCCAACCGGCGACCAACAGCACCAAACCCACCACAATCATCACCACCCGCATGACAGTTGATTGCGGTGTTTGCGTCAGGCGGTTAAAGAAGTTGACCATAATATCGGTGGTGGCTGCGGCAGCGTTAATGGTGCCGGTCACAATTGGTACAGTAGTTGGCGCGGGCTGCTGCGCCACTGCTTGGCTAAAACCGATGAAATTAAAAACGACAAATAAAATGGCTGCGATGGCTAACCAATAGGTACGAACAACGTTTTGAAGTCTATCCATGAGATTTCTCTTTCCAACGAACTAATCCACCCCATTTCTCACTCAGTATAGAGCGCAGATAAGTTGCAGGTATCCGTTACTTGTCCTATTAGTTTGTGATTTACTGGCTCGAAAGTGAGTGGGTGGGTTTCCAATGGGGTTGACGATAGAACGCAACAATCGTGGTCAGTGCTGTTGGAACGCAGTCGGCGGATCGGGCTAAACAGGCGGCAACGGGCAGTTGGAATATAGCCGAGTTGCTGCCTGTGGTGTAGGCGGAAAAGATAATCGAACGTCCGTCGGCTGACCATGCCGGTGTATCGTTACCATCAAAATCGCCATCGTACAATAAGGATGATTGTCCGAGGGTATTATCCCACAGGTAAAAATAGACCTTTTCGTAGCCAGTGATGTACAGCATGTAACGTCCATCCGGCGACCAAACGGGATTGCTGGCACTGCCCACTAAAATCGGACTCACGACATGAGTGGCAATATCAACCGAATAAATTTTGGTGTTCCAGCGCTGATCTAAGTCCGAAACAAAGGTGACACTTTTGCCATCCGGTGACCAATTTGGGCTGACATGTGTACGGTAGGTATCGGTCAATGATTGCGTTGTGCCACTAGCCATATCGTACAACAATACACCACCGTAGCCGCCCTCTTCCTCAATGAAAGCGATGTTTCGGCTGTCCGGCGACCACACCGGATCATATTGATTGGCGCTGCTTTCAATTAAACGGTGTGCATTGTTCCCTTGAGCATCACTCACATAAATGCTGTAGCTGCCGTCGCGGTCACTAACGAAGGCAATATGCTCACCATCGGGCGACCAGTCCGCCAAAAAATCATTAGCAGGGTTGCTGGTCACAGGCACAATAAGTTGGCGCGACATACTCATGCGGTAGATGTTCAGATCGCGCAGGTTAAAGGATGCCGTAAAGAGCAGTTCCGGCTCTGGTGGCAGGATGCGTCCAACGCCTAGCGCTATCAGAATAATCATTGTGCAAACCAGCGATATGATGCCGATGAGACCGAACAAAATGCGTGTCATGGTTGGTGAGGCCGTAAGTGCATATCAAAGTGGGGGACATAATAAGCTGTGGGGAGAGAGCCTAATAATTTTGGACTGCAATTTTGTGCTTGTTGAAGGCAGGATGCAACAACTAACTGAAAGATACCCAATCTATATGTATCAGGGGTTGGCGTATATATCGTAGCAAAGAAGATAGAACGTCCATCGGCTGACCACTCAGGCACGTCGGTATAGTTCATTTCAGGGTCGATAAAGGGATAAATATACAGCAAAAATGATTGATTGCGTATCGTATCCCATAAATATAAGGCGGAGACAGGAGCATATGCAAGGTATGCCAGATAACGCGCATCTGGCGACCAAGCGAGGTTGGTTATATAGTGTTGCGTCGTGAATATTAAATGAGTTTGTCCATTTTCAATATCAAGATTATTAACATTACTCGTTTCATCGTGAGGATGTATGTCGATAGAAATGAATGTTAAGTGTTGTGAATCGGGCAACCATGTTGGGCTAAAATTCGGCTGAGTATTATGCGTCAGTTGATGGGTTTCATCAGACTGTAAAACTTTTAGCATCACATCATTTTTTTCGCCAGTAAAACGTGTAAATGCTATCTTCTGTCCATCCGGCGACCAAATAGGCAAGCCGCCATAAGAGTCTGTCAACTGATTTATTCCTCCGCCTGTAGGGTTCATCAGGTAAATATTTTGTCCATTTTGATATTTGCTAATAAATGCGATGCTCTGTCCATCCGGCGACCACACCGGGGATGCATTTACTTCTTCGCTAGATGTCATTGGAACAATGATTTGTCGAGCAATTGACATACGGAAAATTTGAATGTTAAAAATCGTCGTACTTGCTGAAAACAGAATTTCATCTTCGGGCGGCAGGATACGTCCAACCGCTAGTGCCAGCAGCACAATACCTATACAGCCGAAAGATACTCTACTGATGAGACGTATTAGAAAGCGTGTCATGGTGGGTTAGGCCTCCAGCGAGGGCTTACGAAGAAGGTAGGTGCATCCGTTAAGCGCTGCGCGTTACAGGTTTTGGGCTGCTGAAGACAAGCCCCCACATCCAACCGAAACAGGCTGCTGCTGTTGAAAGACGTAAAAGCCGCGTAAACGATATAGCGTCCGTCGGGCGACCAATCCGGCGTATCCCCCGTAAAGAAACTGTCGCTAAAAAGAGAGATCGTTTTGTCCTTTAGCGAGTCGTACAGCATCATTCTCAGTGCGGGACGTTTTGTTTCGTCGGTAAAGTACATCAAATAGCGTCCGTCTGGTGACCAGATAGGGTTGGTATCATTCACGAGCGAGGCGATTAGCGGCTGAATGTCCTCTGTAGCCACGTCCAAACTAAATATATCCATATTATTAGGTGTCGTTATATCCGAGGCAAAAACAATATGTTTGCCATCAGGTGACCACGTCGGAGCCGATTCGGTTCGATTATTATCGGTCAGTCGATGGGTTTCGTCTGACTTCAGATCTTTGATATAAAGGTCGGGCGTTCCGATTGTCGGTTCATTGATAAACACGATGGAACGTCCATCAGGTGACCACGTTGGTTTATAAGCATATGCGCTCAGATCGGTTAATTGCCGTAGGTTCTTGCCCTGTAAATCCATAATATAAAGGGCTGATGCTTGACCGAAGTCACGTACAAAGACCACTTGCTGCCCATTTGGCGACACATCGATTTGAGCGGTGCTGTTCCCTTTGGTTGTCATCGGGTGAATAAGTCCGTGCGCGATGTCCATACGATAAATATTATAAAGGCTGCCATTCGTGCCTGTGGCGAAATAAGCGGTGAATATCAGTTCGTTATCCGCTAAGGTAACGCTGTGCCCCACAGCTAACGCCAGTAGCACGACACCGATGCACACGAAAGATAGGCTACTGATAAGTCGTATGAGAATCCGCGTCATGGTTGGTGAGGTCGCCAGCGTGGGGCGGTATAGCTC
>JACDGI010000709.1 GCA_013821665.1 Anaerolineae bacterium | reverse complement strand
ATGAAGCACGGGTGGATTATCCATTGGGTAATACGGCCTCGCTCAGAATCAATGGCATCGACATTGTACTGATTTCGCTGCGCACTCAGACTTTTAGCCCCGAAGTGTTCACCAATTTGGGCATTGATCCCACAAAACGTCAGTTGGTGATTGTCAAATCAACACAGCACTTTTATGGACGGTTTGCGCCGATTGCCGCCGAAGTTTTGTATATCGCTGCACCGGGGGCTGTCGTGCCGGACTTTAAAAATATTCCGTACAAGTATGCCGACACCAATAAGTATCCGATGGTTGAAAACCCAATGGTCGTTTGAACCGATCAGCGCTCATGCGAGTTTATATTTTTAGAGAGGTTGTGTCGTGACACTTAAGGATGATATTCAAGCCGCCATCAAAGCCGCTGATATGGAAGCGGGTGTTTCCGTTTGGCATGTCGAGTCAGGTGAGCAAATCGACGTGGATGGCGATGTGTCGTACCCGATGGCGAGCGTTTTCAAAATTCCGGTGCTGGCTACGGCTGGCAAGCAGCTCCAAGCGGGGAAGCTCAAACTGGATGACCGTATCGCATTGAAGGATGAGGATAAGAGTGCTGGCAGTGGTATCTTGCCTTTCTTTGAAGCTGGCGTTAGCCCGACCTTCCGTGATTTGCTGACCTTGATGATTATCATCAGCGACAACACGGCTACCGATATGAATGTGGCAACTCTTGGCGGGCCGTTGGTGGTTGAAAACACGATGCACGAGTTGGGGCTTAAGGATATTTACGTCAAAATGGATTGTAAGTCCTTGCTCAAGGGAATGTTTCCGCCGGAAATTCAAGATCAACCGCTTGATGTCATTCGCGAGTGGTCAAATGACCATGACATTGTGCGGGATGGTGTGACGTTTAGCCGCGGTTCAGATAACGATGTGAGCAGCGCCAAATCGATGACCAAGCTCGTTCATATGCTGTTTAAGGGCGAAGTGGTGGATGGCGAGATCAAAGATGAACTACTGAACATCATGTACAAGCAGCAGCTTAACCAACGCTTACCCCGTTTCTTGCCAGCCGGTGTGGCTTTTGCCCACAAAACAGGCACGATAGGCGGTCATTTTAATGACAGCGGTGTGATGACTATCGGCGAAAATAACCACGCGATTGTGACCGTGTTCACCTCATGGAACGATCAAGCGGTTTGGAATAAGCCTGAAGCCCGTTACCAGCGTGTGTTTGAGGTTGAGTCGGCCATCGGTAAGATTGGGCGTTTGGTTTACGATCACTATCACGGTTAGTCAGAAACATCTACAGAGTGTCGATGTGCTGACAACTTACGCGAAACCTGTATACTCTGCGGTAATTTTGTTATGAAATTGGACGCAAGCGAAAGGACAACTTATTGGCACGATTACAACAAATCCATTGTCACCATTCATGAATATGTCATTGTGTTATGAAAGGGAAGGGTTATGCAATCCAAAAGAAAACTTTCGCTCGTTGTGGTCGTTTTGCTCCTGACCATGCTGCTTTCGACCGTGTTTGGTGTATCAGCGCAGGACAACAGCAAAAAGGGTGGTCGTCTGGTCGTCGCTGATGCCCAATCCAACACCTCGCTCGATCCGTTTGTGACCGCGTGGCATAGCTGGCCGCATTACGCTATTTTCTCTACCTTGTTTTCACGCGCCGCCGACCTCAGCTACATTGGTTTCTTGGCTGATACGTGGGAAACGGCTGCTGACGGCAAGGCATTGACCATTCACCTGATTAAAACCGCTACCTTCACTGACGGTACACCGGTCGATGCCAAGGCCATTAAATGGAACTTGGATAAGTATGCCAATAAGGATACCGGCGCAAATCAAGGCGCGGACTTAATTGGTTTGCTGACCAGCACTGATGTGGTGGATGATTACACCGTGAAGCTGAACTTGGCTTCCTCGTATGCACCTTTGTTTTATACGTTGTCGGGCTTGGAAATTGTTTCGCCCACCGCTTATGAAAAAGAGGGAAAAGAGAATTTTGGCTTGAATCCCGTGGGCGCTGGCCCCTTCAAACTGAAGGAACTCAACACCAATAACTACATTCTGCTGGAAAAGAATCCTGACTTCAAATGGGCACCCAAGGGATTGACCGATAACCCCGGCCCCGTGCTGTTGGATGAGATGCAAATCTTGTTCCTCGACGAACCCCAAACCATTCTATCGGCGCTGGAAACCGGCGAAGTCACTGTGGCTGATGTGCCAACCCAGAACTTGGCGGATGTCGAAGCCAATACCGATGTGACGATCAATAAGGCTAAACTGAACGAAATCCGTTACGTGGGCTTCAATACATCGAAGGCTCCGTGGGATAATCAGAAGCTCCGTCAGGCATTTGCTTATGCGACCGACCGTGATGAAGTTGCGACCTCGGCCTATGACGGCTTAGCGGATGCGCTTTACCAACCGCTGCCTCCGACCATTTGGGGACACAACCCGGATCTGGATGCCAAGTCGTATCACTATGACCCCGACAAGGCTAAGGCCATGCTCGACGAATTGGGTTATAAAGATGTTGATGGCGATGGACTGCGCGAAACCCCTGATGGTAAGCCGTGGGAAGTGCCGTTGGCTTTCGGTAACTCGGATGAATATACGCATATCGCCCAAATTCTGGATGCCCAGTGGCGACAGGTGGGTATCCCAACCAAGCTGAATCCGATGGAACGTGGCGATCTGATTACGTTGACGACCACAGCTAAGCATGATTTGTTCTTGCTGAACTATGGTTACTCTGATCCCAGCATTCTGACCTACTTCTTCCATCCGTCACGCAAGGGCGGCAGCAACCGTACATGGTTCTCGACTGATGCATTGACGGCGCTGTTGGAAAAGGCCGATACCGATCTGAATCAGGATACCCGTTACAAGACGATCACCGAACTCAGCCAGTATGTGATCGACCAATCACCGTGGATCTTCCTTGTTGACCCACCATCATTGACCGGTGTGCGTAAAGAACTGCACGACTGGAAAATCACCCCTGATCTGGCCTTCCAATATTGGGATGCCTATTTCGATAAGTAAGCTGTACTAAATCGGGGGCAGGGTTACTTCATCGTAATTCTGCCTCTCATCGCTCTCTGTTGTTGGCTACAAAATCTATCCGCGAGGGGATAGCTGCATGGGTAAATATATTCTCCGGCGAACGCTTGTGGCTTTAATATTAGTACTGGTCATATCAGTGCTGGTATTTGTGATGCTGCGTGTTGCCCTGCCCGGAGATCCGGCAATCCTTCTCGCGGGTGATCGTGCCTCACCGGAACTCATCGCACAGATTCGTAAAAACTTGGGACTGGATCGACCTGTCACTGAACAGTTGGTCATCTATTTGACGAATGCTATCCGGGGTGATTTGGGGCGGTCGATACAATTCGGTCAACCGGTCTTCGGGGTCGTCATTAAAGCCTTTCCTTTCACGATCACACTGACGTTTTTGAGCGTAACTGTCGGTACACTGATTGGCTTGGGCGTTGGTATTTTGACGGCGGTTAAACGAGGTACATGGATTGATAACGTCAGTATTGTAGTGGTGGTCTTTTTCTATTCGATCCCCAGCTTCTGGTTGGGTTTGGTACTCATCTTGATTTTCGCGGTAGGGCTGCGTATCCTGCCGGTACAAGGCTCATCGACGTGGCAGCATTTCGTCCTGCCGGTGACCACGTTAGCCGTTGGTCAATCGGCCTTGATCGCCCGTTTGACGCGCACCAATATGGTCGAGACTTTAGGGGCAGCTTTTATCCAGACGGCACGCTCTAAGGGGCTTTCTGAACGGAACGTGGTATTTCGCCACGCCTTGAAGAACACGTTGATCCCGATTGTGACCATTGTGGGATTATCAATAGGCGGTTTATTAGGGGGCGCGGTCATTACTGAGAATATTTTCGGTTTACCCGGTGTTGGACGTGTGGCGATTGATGCCATTGCTGCGCGTGATTACCCCATGATACAAGGTACTGTTTTACTGGTTGCGATCACATTTGTGTTCGTTAATTTAATCACCGACATCATTTACGTGTATGTCGATCCGCGAATTCGCTATGACTAACTCTGAAAACAACATGCTCGAAAAAGCAGAAGTGGCCTTGCAGACCAGCGTTGTTTCATTGGGGGACGAGGCGGCGTTCAAACGCGATACCCCTTATACGCGGACGGTGCAGGAA
>JACDGI010000708.1 GCA_013821665.1 Anaerolineae bacterium | reverse complement strand
GGGCAGTGATAATAATTCTGCTTCGCCACGAATAGCCGTGACCAATTCAAAACCATCACGTTCCGGCAACGCTAAATCGATAATCGCGGCAGAATATTGGTTGGACTTCAGGAAGTTCCATGCTTCCTCGGCATTACCGGCCACGTCAACGGCGACGTTGGATTGTGCCAGCATCCGTGAAACAAGTTCCTGTCCATCCGGTTCATCTTCAACGACTAAAATGGAGAATTGTTTGGCATTCATGGCATGACTCCTCTTATGTGGGATGTCAAGGTCACGCCCTAACATCCCGTTTCAATTTACGATCAAGCGACCTGTTAGACAGGCGCGGTGAGCTGCGATTTCAATTCGGGTATGTCGACCACAATGTGCATCAACTGTGAAATGAAACGTACCGGATCAAGCGGCTTGGAAATGTGATTATGGAAACCGGCCACAATGGCACGTTCGCGATCTCCGGGCATGGTATGCGCGGTTAAAGCGATCACCGGAATTTCCAACGTATCACGCTCTTCTTTCAATTTTTGCAGAAGAGTCCAACCATCCACTTCCGGCATCGACAGATCACTAATGATCAGTTGCGGGCGTGCAGTGCGAACGATATTGAGGGCTTCTTGCCCACCATTGGCGGTAATGACTTCCGCGCCTGCCATACGCAGCAAGCGGCTGGCAATTTCCAAACTATCTGGCTCATCATCCACGACCATGACTCGCCAACCCTGTAGTGCGCGGGGTATCGGTGCATACATTCTTAAATTCTTCCTTCTTTGACTACTGATACATTTCAGGATTCAGATTGAGCGGTAACGTAACGACAAAAGTACTGCCCTGACCAATTTCACTTTCGACAGTGATACTGCCCTGCATCAACAGTGCCAAACGTTTGACAATGGCAAGTCCCAGCCCCGCACCCTGATGTTTACGGGTCGAACTGTTATCTAACTGCACGAAGTCATCAAAAATGACATGCTTCTGTGAAGCCGGAATACCAATGCCATTATCTTGAACTTCGATGACGAGGCGCTCATTGCCTGAACGCACCCGCAGTGTAACCGTGCCATTTACCTCGGTGAACTTGAGGGCGTTGCCCACCAGATTGAGCATAATTTGCCCCAAGCGTTCCTCATCATGCAGGATCTGTTCAGGTACATCATCCGCCACCTCGACTTTGAGGTTCAGCCCTTTTTCTTTGGCTTGCAGGTTCAAATCGGTTCCAATGCCCTCTGCCAGATGACGCACAGACATCTTCACAGGCACAATCTTTAAACCGCCTGTGGCAATCCGTGAAATATCGAGAATATTGTTGATAAGATTCAGCAAGCGCTGGCTGTTGGCAATTGAACGTTCCGCCATATGCGAGTTATCGGCGTTCAACTGCTGGCTAAACAACATCAGATGTTGGAAGCCGATCATGGCGTTCAACGGCGTGCGTAGTTCATGGCTCATGGTCGCTAGGAACAAATCCTTCATGCGAAGGGCTTCCTGCGCTTCACGACGGGCTTCGCGTTCATTTGTCAGCAAGGTCTCGCGCTCTTGTTCGGCGTTCTTACGTGCCGTGATGTCTTGATTTACGCCGGCCAAACGCAGTGGTGTGCCGTCGGGCATACGCTCGACGATTTGAGCCTTGGCATAAATCCACTTCCAATCACCATTTTTGGTTGAAGTACGGAATTCAACTTCATAATCAGGTCTTTGACCGGTGACATAATGCATCACGACTTCAAACAATTTCGTCATGTCGTCGGGGTGGATTTCGCTGACAAGGGTGGCGTTCTCGCCAGCCAATTCGCCCGGTGCAAATCCCAGCATCTTCTCATAGCGAGCATCGAACAACGTCTTATTAGTGATGAGGTTCGCTTCCCATGTGCCCATCTCAGCGCCATCCAAGGCCAGTTCCAAACGTTCCTTTGATTCGCGGAGGGCAATTTCAGCGTGCTTCTGTTCGGTGATGTCCTGATTGACACCTGCCAAACGCAGTGGTTTTCCATCAGCATCCCACTCGACAATCTGTGCTTTTGCTGAAATCCACTTCCAATCACCATTTTTGGTCGAGGTACGGAATTCAACGCTGTAGTCGGGTGTCTTACCTTCTACATAAGAAGTCAGACCCATTAACATTGCTGGTAAGTCATCAGGATGCGCCTTACTCTCATGGGTTGGGTTGTCGCCAGCCAGCTCACCGGGTGCAAAACCCAACATTTTTTCGTAGCGTGCATCAACGACTGTATGGCGGGTTACCCAATTAGAATCCCAAAGACCCAGATGAGCGCCTTCGAGCGCCATTTCCAAACGTTTCTTCGATTCCTGGATTTCGAGAGCAGCCTGTTTACGCGCCGTGATGTCCTGATTAACACCGATCATCCGCGCTGTTTGGCCGTCAGCCTGACGTTCAACAATCAATCCAGTGGCATAAACCCAGCGATAACTACCATCTTTATGCTTCAAGCGGAACTCAGTTTCGTATTTCGGAGCACGACCTTCGGCGTAATCTGCAACTGCCTTAAAGGTGCGTTCCATATCGTCGGGATGAAGATTATCACTGAAGCCCGAAAGATCATTCCCTAATGTACCCGGTTCCAAACCCAACATACGATTAAAACCAGCATCGTAAATCGTATAGTTGGTGACCATGTTCCAGTCCCAACTGGCTAGATTGGCGGCTTTAAAGGCCAGTTCCAAACGGTTCTTCGATTCCTGTAGCTCCGTTTCGGCTTTCTTCAGTTCTGTAATATCATCATATGTACCGAGTACGCCAACGATTTCCCCGGCCACATTCCGCAGCGGAACCTTGCTGGTACGCAGCCACATCACGCCACCATCGGTTGTGGTTTGCTGCTCTTCAAAATTCAACTGGCTTTTGCCAGATGCTATGACCTTAGCATCATCTTCACGGAAAGCATCCGCATCATTCGGGTAGAAATCATAGTCGTTTTTACCGATAAGGTCTTTTGTGGTCTTGATCTTGGCATCATCAGCGAACAACTGGTTACAGCCCATATAATTGGACTTGGTATCTTTCCAGAACACACGCACCGGAATCGAGTCCAATACCAACTGAAGCAGATTACGTGATTCATGTAATTCGGCTTCGGCACGCATCCGGTCGCTCACATCAATCGTCAAGCCCAACGTACCGGTTAGTTTCCCGGCCTCATCGTAAGTAGGTGAGTACCAGGTTTGCATGTGGACATCCAGAATATTCTGGATGAATTGGAAGCTCTCTCCCGTCAAGGCACGTTTCAGGTTCGCAAGCGCCTCGGGAGAATTCTTATAGGTCTCAAAAGCACTTGTACCGACTGCTTGACCGGGCTTCAGGCCAAGACCCGCCAAACCTTTACCTTCGGACAAAGTCACTGTGCCATTTACATCCACCCCGTATAGAATAATGGGTAGATTGTCAGTCAGTGTTCGAAATTTGCGGTCACTGCTCTGACGCTCTTGATTCAGCTGCTGATCTTTATTGAGTAGCTGAGCTTCTAAATCCGCAACGCGATTTCGGAGCTGTTCTACTTGGTCAAGTTCCTGAACAAAGCTCACACTAATTCTCCTAATTACAAAGTGCTGTTGAGTGTTATTGTGATTATCAAGTCATTTCATTAAAATATTCCGTTAAGACCTTCTCATATCAACTATAAATTCATGGAAATTTATTCAAATTATTTTCAAGTATCCTGGTGTTTAATAGACACGAAGGGACAAGACGAGCATGAAAGATGATAAACCCAAGCCGCCAAACCTTGACCTGATCCAAATGGTGCAGCAGGCGCGTATGATGCATGACCGTGAGGCGGTGCCTTCCCGCATGAACGCCGTTTATTGGATCGAGTCCAAACCGCTGATGGCGAACCATGTTCTCAGCCCTCGTACAGGCGAATGGCGGATTGAAACGACTTTCGATAAAGTTGATGATCTGTGGGCAAAAATCCGGAAGGCTACCGAAGAGAGTCAATTGGGTTATAAATCAAAAGTCTCGACATCGGCTGCCAAAGGCCAATCGCACACCTCGGCGCGGCTGATCGTCGTGCGGACCTACGATGCCGACGATAGTGGCGATGTATCACGGGTGGAAGCTGCCTTACATGAACTCGGTGTGACGAGCATGAATTATGAACGAATCAGTGAAAGCTGAAGTTTAGAGAGGAAATCATGTTAAAAACGAAACTCATCACCAGCATATTAGC
>JACDGI010000707.1 GCA_013821665.1 Anaerolineae bacterium | reverse complement strand
TTGTTCACTCAGGCGGATGCTTGAGCATCCGACGCTGGCAACGCTAAAAGCCAAACTTCACTCGTGAAATTGAAGAATCTGAAGAATCTTCGGCATCTCGCTCCCTCAAATCCACCGTTAAAACCATTTGAGGTGATTCAAAAGTGTGAATTTTGCGAATCAAACCGAATCAACCAACACCTACAACGCCAGCGCCGGAACAATCACCCGCCACAACAGATACAAATCCAGCAGCGCGAACAGCACGAAAGGAATCACCGTCACCATAGGTACAAACAAGGAAACACGCCGCGATAACCAAGCACGCCACCCATCCACGCCCAGCACAATCACCAGCGCAATCGGAATAAGACCGGTGAATATATAACGTCCCTGAAATTGTAGAAACACGGTGTTGTAATACAGGTATTCCAGCACCGCCAACAGAATCGCCAGATTGATAAACGTCCAGATGACTCGCCGTTCCAACAAATCCTCTGTAGGGAATGGTCTGAGACCATTCCGTGTATTTTGACTATTAACGACCAAACCGCTGCCCGCCACCGCCACCAAACCGAGCAGAACGCTGTAAATCCAAGCGGGCATCGGCACACCCATCCAACCGAATTGTCCCCAGAAGCTATCAAAGGTGGTTTGCAGTGCCGTTTTCAAATAGCCCACGAAACCCACCTGCGCGATCAACTCCGCAGTACGCGGTTGTCCGGTGACGACTTTATCATGCTGGCGTAGACCGAACAAATCAGGGAAACCGTAGGTATTGATGCTGTGAATCCACCAGATGCCGCCCAGCACCAGCGCCGGAATAAAAAAGGCCGCTAACAACGGTAACACCTGTCTTATCCCTACGCGCCAACCATTTTCCGGCTGATAGTTATCCATCCACCAGCGCACCACAATCGCCAGCGGCACAAAACCAATCAGAAAAAGGGTTGATACTTTGGTCAGCAGTCCAAGCCCTGTCAGCAAACCGAGCTGCCATTCTTTGCTCGACGGCTCACCCTTGAGATACAAGACTGTGCCGAGCAGTGTCGCCGCGATCAACAGGTTCGACAGCGCATCGTTGCTAACCGAGGCTAATCCGGCTAAATGCTGCGGCAGAAAGGCAACTAAAGCGGCTGTACCCAGCGCCACCTGTGGACGTTCCGGCAGAAACACACGCACTAATCCGTAGGCACACAAAACGATGCCCGCGCCCATTAGCAGTGAAAACAACCGCAGCGCGATCAGGCTGCCATTGGTCAAGGTGAAAATAGGCGTTAACAGTAAATAGTAAAGCGGTGGTTGATGATCTTCATATTGGACGGTATGCAAGTTCGCCAGCAAATCCGGCGCGAACTTGGCAGCCTTTAACTGGTCGAGGTAAACCGAGTCCCAATCACCGGGTTCGATTTTGGGGCAGCAGCCGTTATGCGCCACCTGCAAAATATAGTTGTAATGAGCCGGTTCATCCGGTGATTGCCACGCGGGTGTTTTAATGGCGAACAATCCACCCACGACGAAATAGCCAACGAGGATCAAGGCCAGTATCAGTACCGAATATTGACTACGGCTTGCTGAGTTTTTTTGAGGTAAAGACATACATTTGCTCCGAGTGTTAAGTTCGGAGGAGGATTATAGCGGATGAAGTTCGGCTTGAGACTGATTACTTTGACATGGCCGAAAGGAGACCTTGACGACGGAGCATGAAATTACTGACGAGGAAGGCGAATAGCAGATAGGCAATGAACATAACTATAGCTACCCAAAAGGCGAGTAACACAGCCGTAGTAATCCCATTAGCATCTGCATATCCACGGGCATATGAGCCTGATCTTATGATGGCGGTAGAGCCACCATCTGCTAAGGAAAACCACGTATATTCGTGCCAGCGCCACAAAATATCACCTTGTCCGTTGGGGAAATCCGGAAATAAAGAAAAGCCCACTACGGGTATCAAACGAAATACTATCGCGCATGTAAAACCCACTGCTTTTCCAAGCAGAAGACCACCAATAATGCCAGTGGCTACCGAAGCCATAATCTCAAGAAGGGAGATTGCAATAATGTGGATACCTGACATGACGATACGATTTATTGGCGGTAAATGCAGTGTGTAATAGGGTACCCGCTTTAGAATAGCTTCGCCGAGTGTGAGTGAGTCGCGAGAATAATAATTCAAATCGGCTATTGCTTGTGGTAACGGTAGTCGGTAGCAAAAAACGATCAAATCAATGATTACAAATGCAAACACCGCCAGTTTTATAACGCCAAGCGCAACAATCCATCCCCGAAGTTGATATAAAGCACCCCAAAGCTTACCGATTAAGAACTGTTTTCTCGTAATACCTGTGAGAACAAAAACATCCCACTGCTGCCATCCTTTGTGATGCTGCATGATATTTACACCGACAAATACACATCGAAAAATGACAACCAGTTGAGTTATCCATAAAACTGGAAGAATAACTTTAAGAAATGAATTTTGTGGAGGCCAACTCTGACCAAATTGATCATCAATTAGGGGAAATAATAGTAGACCTGCGCCAATTATCAGCGCGAGGATAATCACACCAAAGCGGTCAAACCACTGCAACCAACGAGGAGTTGTGCGTTGTTGATAGCTGATCTCGGCGCGAAGAATGGGGTTATCAGGTTGGATGGTTTTAAATCGCATAGATAGTTACCTTCATAATAGGCAAGACTATAGATCAGCCAGTGAAAATATTCCGCTACGCTTACTATGCGATTGTGAGGCGATCAGGAACGATTACGGGGCAACCTTCACCAGCGCTTCCAACTCCGGCAGTAGGATGACACTTTCCTGTTCATTAGGATCAGTCCGGGCGATGACTGCTACGCACGGCTGCTCACCGAGGTTCGCGGGGAGATGTGGCATTCCAGCGGGGATGTAGAAGAACTCACCGGCCTTCACAATGACGTGCTTTTCCAACTGGTCGCCATACCATGTATGCGCCTCACCGCTGATGACATAGATGGCGGTTTCGTGGTTTTCATGTTTATGGGCTTTAGCTTTACCACCCGGAGGAATCGTCAGCAGGTGCATACATACACCGGTTGATCCCGCTGTTTCGGCAGCAATCCCTTCGAAGTAGCTGAAGCCTTGTTTGCCATCGTAGCTGGTCTTAGGACGGATGATCTTGCAGTCGGGTTTAGTAGTCATCATGAGTCTCCTCGTGCGAAAGTCGTTTCTAAAAATTGTACGACAAATCAGCGTCGAGGAGATCATTTCTTAATAAGGCACGAGCGCGTAGTCCAAGCTTCAACCGGATAAACAGGTTTTGGTTAGCTGGCTTTATTCAGCAGCGACTGAGCGTAATAGACAGCCCAATCATCGTCGCTGGCACCCGACTTCACTTCCTGATCGAGGCGGGTTAAGTCGTCAATCAGCACATCTTTATCGATTGTTTCGCCCAGATAAGGGGTCAGCTTGTCAGAGAGGTAATCGGCATACCACAGCGGCCAAGCCGGATCATCACCATCAGTGGCGCTGTAGGCTTCGTGATGTGCCATTGCTGCTTCCCGAAACAATTGGGCCAATGCGTCAATTTTTTCTTCCACGATGATGCTCCTTTAATCTTTTAGTTGTACGATACTCCATTTTACCCGATTAACAAGTATTGCTCTTTGACAGGTCACATTCCCCTCGCTACTATACACTGCGCCGGATGCGGCCACCTTGATTGAGGGGGGATGATGGACGGGGAAAAACATGCAGTACCCATCACTGCATTGCCTGACCCAGAACTGATTGCACGCTTGCAGGCAGGCGATGAGAACACATTTACTCAACTGGTCGACCATTACAACGCGTCTATGGTACGGATTGCGGCTATTTACGTGAATGAGTTCGCCATAGCCGAGGAAGTCGTACAGGACACATGGATCGCAGTGCTTAAAGGTTTAGATCGTTTTGAAGGGCGTTCGTCGTTCAAAACGTGGATCTTTACGATTCTGTCTAACCGCGCTAAAACGCGTGCGACCCGCGAGAGCCGTTTTGTGCCGCTGGATACCAGCGACGAGCCGGATGATCAGGAAGGCAGTGGTCACATTCATTTTATCGCGTCTGGGCCAAATGCCGGTGTTTGGGCCGATGATTCGATACCGCACCTGTGGGAGAGCGTGCCCGAAGCGCAGTTGCTCGGACAGGAAACACGCAGCATCATCTTCCGCACGATTGAGTC
>JACDGI010000053.1 GCA_013821665.1 Anaerolineae bacterium | reverse complement strand
ACCATCGTCCGGTTACTCGAAAAAACGCTGATTCGCATTGGCAACAGTGAGTATGCCGAAGCCAATGACTCGTATGGCCTAACCACTTTGCGGGATAATCACGCTCATATTAAAGGGGATAAAGTGACTTTTGAGTTTGTGGGTAAAAGCGGCAAAGAACACGAGATAACACTGGCGGATAAACGCTTAGCACGCATTGTCAAACAGTGTCGGGATATTCCCGGCTATGACCTGTTCCAGTATTACGACGAAAACGGCGACCATCAATCAATTGGCTCAACCGATGTCAACGCGTATCTTGAAGAAATCACTGGCGAACCTTTTACCGCCAAGGTTTTTCGTACGTGGGGTGGTTCGGTATTAGCCATCAAATATCTGTGTGAGGAATGTGCTGACGAGCCCAGCGAAAAAATGTGTCGTGACTGTGTGAAGCATGTGTCGCACTTATTAGGCAATACCAAAGCGGTCTGCATCAAATACTACATTCACCCGATGATTATGGAAGCGTATATCGCTGGCAAACTCGTCCCCATGTACCAGCACTTTCACGCCAGTAAATCACCGTTTGGCTTGTCACCCGAAGAACGCACGTTGATGGAAATGATTAAGGAAAAAGCCTAGTTGTAAACAGCAGTTAGGCTCAGGCTGTGCTAATGACGACAATGGGTGTGGTCGATGGCGCAGGGCTGCCACCGGAAGGCTCGACTGATACACCGAAAGCTTTGTAATCAAACACGTTTTTAGCCAATGGCACAACCACGTAATAGGTTGAGTCAGGCTGCATGAATGGGATTAGTCCGCCGCTGTGTGCGCCGCTGTCGTCAATCAGCCACAACTGGAAAGTGCGATCCGATTGAAGGGCAGGTACACGCGTCATACGCAGGACAGCTTGAGAGCCATCCGGTGAAGCCACCATTTCGCCAATGGGTGTTGTCCCGTCGGCCCCCGGAATAGGCATTGTCTTGTAACCCGGCATGGCGATGATCTGTTTATAGAGTTCTTCAGCCGGATTGCGATTGAGATAGGCTCTTGCACCAAACACGAGGACGATGACTGCTGCTGCCGCCAGCAAAGGCAACCAGATTGATGCCCGTCGGCGTGCCGGTCGAACAGCAGTCGATGGCGCAGCTTGTACTGGACGATTAGCTGCTAGGCGCTTCCGCAGATCATCCTGAAGGTGAACGGGAGCCCTCCGCGCAGGTGTCGCCAATATCAAATTGTTGGTGATGTCCTGATATTCAGCCAGAAGCTGTTGGGCTTCTACATCAGTCTTCAAAAGCGCCTCAACCTGTTGTTTGTCATCAGGTTCAAGTGCTTCTAAAGCATAAGCTGGGATCAGGTCAAGCAGTTCGTTTCTGTCCATCATTATTTACATCAATGAGTGCGCGCTCAGACCGCACATAACTATGGTATTACCTTAATGCTCATGACATTTCATCAGCATAACAATTCTTACGACTATTTTTGCTTCTTTGGATCTATTGGCTCATCATTTGACCATGCCGAGCGTAACTTCTGCATTCCCAGCCGGATACGGGTTTTGACCGTTCCCAGCGGGATATTCATAGTTTCGGCCACATCGTTATGAGACATTCCATAAAAATAGACTAACTCGATCAATTCACTCTGATCAGGTGGGATTTGACCCAAAACGGACTTGAGATTTCGGCGCAAATCGCTGCCGCCATCGACCGATAAGATATTTTCCCACAAGCCGGGGTCTTCGTCCATGAATAGCATACCGGATTTTGGCTCGCGTCGCTGGCGTAAACGAAGAACATCAATGGCTAGGCGGCGTGTAACTGTCAACAACCAAGTGGTGAAGCGACCTTTTGCGGGGTCATAACTATAAGATTTGTTCCACAACCGCATGAAAGTATCTTGTGTCACTTCTTCAGCCGCCATTTGGTCGTTTAAGACGCGGTAGGCCACAGAAAACACAAGGTTTGCAAATTGGGTATGGAGCTTTAAGAGTGCATCCTCGTCTCCGGCTTGCACCCGTTGGAGTAACATTAACTCGGTGGTTTGACTCATGCGGCCTTTTTCCCGCTGGTTGGAACGCATAGGTAGTATAACATACGTTTGAAATAGCGTAATCATGGGTACTCGAATCATTTAATAATACCGATAGTCTCATTGTGTGATCAATTGGCTAAACCGTACAGTTCAAAAGTTGTTCAAATTTTGCTCAGTTTGGCAAAAGTGCAATGTCTAATCAGCCAGAGGTATAAAGCGGCATGTAGAGGAAAATTGTTCGAATTAGATGTTGGCTGTCTGCAAAGCAACATCTTTCTCCCATACATAAAACGTAATATTTTGCTGTCACTTTCCCTTACTAAAGTAATATAGTCGCATTTTCCCTCACTCATCTAGGACATTTAGCCTATCCCCGCTAGGACAGTATCGAATTTACAAAGTTCAGACTTCTAATCTGACTCTTGTTTCACTCTCTACGCTACTTGAATTCAGGCACGAATTGCGTTGAGAGTAATCGTTATTCCCGATACGCTACCGAAATGAGGGTACATTTACTCAAGAATTTTTATCGAATAATTTTAAATTGTGCGCATAAAGTGGGACACTGAAGGTCTGGCTCATCGCTGGGGATTTGATAATGCTCAGTTAGGTTACTAGGAAACCGGGATGGAAATGGCGGATGATGTTGCGCGGTATTTGAACTTCCCAGCCAAAGCAGAACTGCCCGATTATTTGGATAAAACATTTGCGGCAGAACAGGTCGTCAAGGCCATTGATGATGAACAGTTTGTGGCTGTTGAGCAGCCGCAACCTTTGACCGATGGTATTTGGGGCGAAGCAATAGTGGGCGATTCTTTGTTGGTTCATATCGCCCACGATAGCCACCATCTGGGTATGAAGGAGTGCTTATAAGGCCAGACCGGAACGGCAACTAGCTAAGCGCTTATTGCCGGTCTGGCAGACCGGGATAATCCAAAAACATGACTTCGAGTGCCAGCCGCAGGTTGAGATTGGTTGTCAGATTACTGAGCAGTGTGCGGGTAGCTTGCAAGGCGGTTAAGGCTTCATCGGCTGAAGTATGGCTGGCGATTTGTTCTAAGGTTGCCAACCTGTCGATATTCGCGGGATTCTTGCCAATCCCTTGACACAACAACAGCACATCACGCCAATAGCTCTGCCACAGTTCCAAAAGTGGATAGAGTGCCAGCTTGTCTTTGCTCAAATCTTCAGCGATTTCAAAGCGTTTAGCACGGTTCATCGGAACTGATTTTTCGAGGATGTTGAGCGCTTCCGTTCGCTGTTCAAGCATTGATGGCTCAGCCAAAACCTGCATCACCCAGCCCATACGTCCACCGCTTAAACGGGCTAACAAATCGGCTTGATCTTCGGGAACCTGCTTGTCGCGCACCAGTATTTCATGCACCGTTTCGGTGGGCAGCGGGCGCAAATGAATGACCTGACTGCGGCTGGTGATGGTTGGCAGCAGTGATTCGGTTGAGGGTGCCAGCAAGATCAGCAAGGCTTGTGGGGGTGGTTCTTCTAGAGTTTTGAGCAGCGCATCCTGTGCTTGC
Organism: Anaerolineae bacterium; assembly: GCA_013821665.1. Lineage (GTDB taxonomy): Bacteria > Chloroflexota > Anaerolineae > Aggregatilineales > Phototrophicaceae > CFX2. The sequence goes on along the minus strand of JACDGI010000053.1, from coordinate 16,195 downwards.
GGACGCGCGTGGTCGAAATCGCGCAGGATGGCGATGCGGTAGCGGGCTTCGTAGGGTTTGAGGGCAATTTTACCGGTTACAGTACGAATTTCCTCAATTTTAAGTGCGCCGGTCGTTCCATCGAGTTCCGAATAGATCATGTCGGGATGGTTGCCACTGGCGATACGTTTGCAACTGCTGCACTGTCCACACGGACGCGCATTTTCGTCCTCGCTGGTGCAGTTCAGCGTCATTGCCAGCGCCCGTGCTAATGTTTCTTTGCCAATCGATTCAGAACCGACGATTAAATAAGCGTGGCGAATACGCGCGTTGGCGATGCTTTTTCGCAGGTGTTCAACTGCCCATTCATGTCCGTAGATAGGCCAATGATGATTTGTCATAGCGCTCATTATACTCGGTAGCACCGGCTATACGTTTTGAGTATCAATTTTAGTCAATCTACTGCACATTAACAGCCGCGATTTGTGAGGGATGAGGCGTATGTACTCGTCCTGATCTATCTTCCTGCGGTTTGAGGATCATAGATATAGACGACGTTGAGCTGCTGAGCATCATCGCTGCGGTGCTGCCGACCAATAAAACCCGCTTGCATGTCTCTGGGCAGACCTTCGAAAAGCTCATCCGGCGCGACGTAATTGAGAATATCGGGATGATGACTACCAACCACCCAGCCGGGTACAACATCCAACTCTAAAACGGAGAAGTCGGCGGATGCTGTCGCTTCATCGACACCACCATATTCCGAAAGCAAGGTTTGTGCCTGTTGAGCGAGGTCAGCGCTGGGCTGCATGAGGATGACACACGTTCCATTTTCAAAAACCACCCACGATTTCTGTTCATCGTCAATCAAGTTCTGCCAAACATCTTTGTAGTCCATCATTCATTGATCCTGTAGTGTAGTGTTGAATGTGATCAATAAGCTTAACTTTTGGATTTAGGTGGCTGCCAAAGTGACCTGTAAACCTTTGACACCCACACCGGGGCCAAAATCCCGCCGTGAGTCGAGTGCCCAGCGTCCGGTTGCCATGTTGGTAATGATGCACAGCGAGGCATAAGGAATCTTCAACTCTGCCGCCAACCAGACTTCCGGTGAGAGCGTCATACCTACAACTGCCGCGCCGCCCCAACCATAAGCCGAAATCTCAGCAGCCGTTTCGAGGCGTGGCCCTTCGGTACAAACATAGGTGCCGTGTGTCGCGCAGATGAAGCCCTGTGTTTGACTGGCTTCTACCAACTGCTGGCGGAGTTCAGATGCAAATGGTTGACCGGATGGTGTGGCAAGATCTGAAGATTCAAAGCTGGCGATCCGCGAGCGTGTCATATCCAGCAAATCATCAGGCACCACCATTTGTCCGACGGCTAATCCGGCTGCAATCGCACCAACACCGTTCCACGATAAGATGCCAGTTGCCCCGAGTTCCTGTGCTGCCCATAAATTTGCGCGATGGTTGACGAAGGCGGCTGTCCGTTGCAGCCCATCTTCGCCATGCCGTGAGCTAAACCACGCGCTGTGATCGTTTTTCGTCAGATAGATAAAGGGTGACGATGCGCCATAAGGTGTGTCGATGATGCGCCGTTCGCCGACTTGGGCGTGGTCAGGGAGTTTGAGGTGATAGGCGGCTGTCCCGCCGAAGATGATGGTTGTCATAGTTAGGCCAACTCGTTCAATAAAAAGGGCGTACCCGATGATACGCCCTAATCACACTTCTACCAAGTGGTTTGGTTTTACTGCGCTGCTGCTTCGACCTTCAGCGAGTAGCCGCCGGTGGTATAACCAGTTTGATTGCCATCACGGTAAACCACGATCTGATAATCACCCGTTCCCGGTAAGGTAAAGCTGGTGATTTCGGCGCCGTCATGGCTGGCATTCGGATAGCCGGAGGTCAAGACCTGACCATTGCTATCCCGAATATCCACATGTGGATTCAAGGTGTCGCTGGTACGGGCAACGCTAATGGTGATAACTTGACCTTTCGTACCTTTGTACGTCCATGTATTCGACCATTTTTCACCGGTAATCGTGCCGGTTTGTGTTTGGCTGTTTTCAATCGCGCCACTGGATTCTTTCAGCTTAGGACTGTCTTCGCCGGAGCCAACGAGATTTACCAGTAAGCTGTAGCCGCCGGTTGAGAAGCCGTTTTTGCCCTGAGCGCGGCTGACGCGGACGACGAAATTACCTGCGCCGCTGAGCGTATAGCGCTCAATAGATGCGCTGTCGCCAGTGTTGCTGGTGTATCCATGCGTGACTTCTTGGCCGCTGCCACCCAGCAGAATGACTTCTGGTTGCAGATTGCCGCTTGTGCGATTGGCGGTAATGGTCAGCACATCCCCGGCAGTCGTGGTCAGCTTCCAGTCCTGATACCACTGTGCGCCAACGTCACCTGTTAGCGGCGTGTCGTAAGTGACATCCCCTTTGGACTGTGCCAGCATCGGATTACTTTCACCCGCGCCCAGCAGATTCACATTCAGTTCGTAGGTGCCTGCGGTTTCACCATTGAAGCGTTGGGCGCGTGTCATGGCGATGGTATAGGTTCCAGCTTGTGGCAGCGCATACGATTTGATCTGCGCGATGTCACCGCTACTGCCATCGGTATAACCAATATTGAGTGATGTGCCGTTCGAGTCCAAGATTTCGACTTCGGGAAAAAGGGTGCCGCCTGTGCGTTTGCCCGTCACGCTGATAACATCTTCGCCCGCCGCGTTAAAGCTGTAGCGTTGATACCACTGGGTTCCGGTGAGTTCGCCGTTAACAGCTTTGCCCGCCGTAATCTCGCCTAATGAAACGGTGTTGTTGGGATTATCGTCTGCCGTGGCGAGTGGTGTGACAGTGATGCTGTATTTGCCTTCCGTGACTCCGGTTTCGCCATCGACGCGCTGCACGACGACTTTATAAGTTCCTGCTCCCGGTAATGTGAAATTATCAATTGCGGCACCTGCACCGGTTTGGTCGCTGCCATAGCTGGTCGCAAGCTGTTTATCGCTTGCATCCATAACCGCCACATCCGGCAGCAGATTGCCGCTGGTGCGTTCGACTTCCACCGATAAGCGGTCTGCCGAGGCGCTGGTTAATGTCCATGTTTGTGAGGTCGCACTGTTGCTGATCTCGCCGCTGGACGCAACACTGTAGGTTAAGGTCAGGTCACCAGCAGCGGTGGTCGCTTCCGGTGTGGCTTCGGCGGTCGCGTCTTGCGCCCCTGCGAAGGCGGAAACACTGAGTAGAAATAAAACGAGGGTACTTAATGTAAGTAAAAATCGTCGTGTGCTATGCATAGCTGCCTCCAAGTGCATAATTTGAGTCTCTATTACTCTAATGCGATTCTGTCTTGCTGGCTATTGAGCAAAACCACCAAAATGCTTGACTCTCAAGCCGCTTGAGATGGCACACTAAAGCAATACATATCTAATGTCTCGACAAGGCGGTTTATGTTCAAAATCGGTGATTTTTCAAAAATTTGCCAGATTCCCGTTTCAGCGCTGCGCTATTATGCCGATCTGGGACTGCTCGAACCGGCGCATGTTGACCCCTTTACAGGCTTCCGTTATTACGAACTGGATCAACTACCACGATTGAATCGAATTCTGGCGCTCAAAGACATGGGTTTGTCGTTGGAAGAAATAGGCCGACTGCTCAACGAAGAAGTCTCAGCGGAGGAGATGCGCGGCATGTTCCGCTTACAAAAGGCCAAAATTCAGCAGCATGTGGATGAAGAACTTGCCCGTTTAGCGCGGGTGGCCGCACGCCTCCGCGAGATAGAGAAGGAAGGTAAAATGCCTCATCAGGATGTTGTCCTCAAATCAATCGAAGCGCAGCACGTCGTTTCGATCCGCGAGATTATTCCCACGCCAACGTATGTCGGCAAGCTCCTTAACGAAGGTTTTGGCGCGTTGGGGCGGCAGGGCATCCAACCTAGCGCTGCACCACAAGCCATTTACCACGACGAAGAATTTAAACTGACGCAAATGGATGTCGAGGTCATCATTCCGGTAGCGGCCTCGGTGACGCTAGATGTCCTGCTGAGTGATGGTCGTAAATTTGCCGTCAGCGATTTGCCAGCCGTGCAGTCAGTCGCCAGTGTGATCCATATCGGCAGCTATGACGGCCTGACGGATACCTATCAGGCGCTCGGTCAATGGATTGAAGCCAACGGCTACCGGATTGCGGGTGCGTCACGCGAAATCTATCTCAAGCCAGCGGGCACTGACAATCAACCAATTGTCGAAGTGCAGTGGCCGATTGAAAAGGCGACAACCGCATGAACAAACTTGACCTGAAGAAAACGCTCAAAGATTTGTATAACCCTTCAGTCAAAGCGGTTTCTGAAGTGGTTGTGCCACCGATGAACTTCATTATGGTGGATGGCACGGGCGATCCCAACAACGGGGCGGAGTTTCAACCCCGTGCGGAAGCACTATATGCGCTGTCCTACACTCTGAAATTCGCCAGCAAGCAGCACTTGAATCAGGATTATGGTGTGATGCCACTGGAAGGGCTGTGGTGGGTCGATGGCTTGAAGCCGGTTGATCCCACCAGCAGCGACCGCAGCGCTTGGCAATGGACACTCATGGTGATGCAGCCACAGCAGATCACGCGGGAATTCTTTGAGGCGGCTGTAGATAATGTGCGGCGAAAAAAGAATCCTGAACTACTGCCGAACTGTCGCTTCGAATGCTACGACGAAGGCCTTGCCGCACAAATTATGCACATCGGACCCTACAGCGCCGAGAAACCGACTATTGACCGTGTTCACGCTTATATCGTGGAACACAACAGGCAGCTAAGCGGTAAACACCATGAAATCTACATTGGTGATCCACGAAAATCCGTGCCGGAAAAACTCAAGACTGTGATTCGCCAGCCGTTCAAGTCAACCTGAATATTGAATGTTCATGCTCATATCCTCTTGTTGCATTAGAACAAAAATCCGCATACAATGCGATAAAAAGATGCGAAGGGGTAATAATGAACGTGAGCAACGCCAACGTCATTCTGACCGAGATGGAAAGTTTAGGCACCGAGCAAGCCCGTAAGACCTACAAGCGGCATGGCGTGGGCGATAACGTCTATGGCGTGAGTTATTCCGACCTCGGCAAATATCAGAAGAAGCTCAAAACCAACCACGAAATTGCACTCGATTTATGGGCCAGCGGTATTCATGACGCGCAAATCTTGGCGCTAATGATTGCTGATCCGCAGCAAGCCGATTCCGATACCTTGGATAAATGGGTAAAGACTCTGAATAATTATGTTATCACCGATGCTTTTAGCGCGTATGTCGCCAAAACACCTTTTGCCCGACAGAAGGCTGAGGCATGGATAAAGTCCGACCATGAGTGGATCGCGGCGGCAGGATGGGACATTTTAGGTGTGCTGGCGGGTAACGATGCCTCTTTGCCTGACTCTTATTTTGAACCGTATCTAGCCATCATCGAGCGTGATCTGCATACCGCTAAAAATCGCACACGTCATTCGATGAACAATGCTCTAATTGCCATCGGCGCACGCAATCCGAATTTGCATCCCAACGCCGTTGCCACCGCCAAACGGATTGGCAAAGTGAAGGTCGATCATGGACTGACCAACTGTAAAATACCGGATGCGATTTCTTACATGCAAAAAGTGATCGACCATCGAGCAGAGAAGGCTCAAAAGAGCAAAGTCAAAGCCTAATTAATTTTGGGTGAACGCAGTAGTGTCCGTCGGACGAGGCACCTTGGTTATAAATAGTGCCTTATATATTGATTCATGCAACTCATTACTTAGGTCAATCAGCGTATTATAGGTTGTCAATCCGACTAAAACAGCAATAAAAATTATAATGATAAGGGTTGTAAGCCCTGGATAGGCTAAGGTGAATATCAAACCGAAACCTATGTACATAATGACATATAATATCACGAATTGGCGTGTCGTCCCAATCCATATACGCACTGAAGTTTTGTTGCTGTCTTTATAGGTAAGTTGTCCAACCAAGCGCACTTTGCTGAGATGCTTGCGTTCAGTTGCCTCAATTTCAAACTGAACCACCCCACCATTATCAGCGAGTTCTACAAAACTAAGATCGCTCCATTTCCAGTGCGATCTTTCGTTTTTAATATTTTCCTTGAGCGCGTTTAACCGTGCAACACACTGATCCATGCTATAGAGGGTAACGAAGGCGTATTCTTTTGGTTTAAGTAAATGTGAATTTGAGTGTTGTTCTTTAGGTTTTGAGAGTGTGGTCACGATTTCACCTACAATTGTTCGATCAATGTGTATTTAGTCTAAACCTCAAATTCCTATTTCAGCCCCCAACAAAAAGGGGTGAAGCTGTTGCCTCACCCCATCTTTATCTGTTGACTGTCAACTACTCACCGTCAACTAAAAACTACTTCGCGCCAATATCCACAATGCGGATGCTGACCAGTTTTTCGGGCACAACGCTGTTGGCATTCGGATCTTGATCGACATCACGGATCTTGATCTGGCTGACGACATCCATACCAGAGACGACATTACCGATAATCGTATATTGGTTATCCAGCGAAGGATAAGCGCCGAAGGTAATGAAGAATTGGCTGCCGGCTGAATTGGGATCGTTGGTACGGGCCACACCGATCACACCGGGCTTGTCATATTTGAGCGGGCCACTGGCTTCCAACGGAATATTGTCGTAGCCGGGGCCACCGCTGCCGCTTCCGGTTGGATCGCCCGTTTGCGCCATAAAGCCGGAGATCACACGGTGGAAAACCTGATTGTCATAGAAGCCTTTGGAGGCCAAAAAGACAAAGTTGTTGACGTTGGCGGGCGCATTTTTCGGCTCAAGTTTGATGATAAAGCGTCCGTGTTCGGTGGTCACGATAGCGCAGTAAGTGTGCGACGGATCAATCACCTGCTGTGGCGCGGCGAACTGCTGTTGGTTGCTGTTGGCTGGCATGGTGATGTTGGGGTCGGTCACAGCGGTGCAATCAGCGACGGCTTGCTGGGCGATTCCGCCCGTAGCATCACCTGAAGCCGCTGCTGCCGGAGCAGTTGTACTGGTCGCCGCAGGTGCTGCCAGTGACTCGGATGTCGGTGTAGAGGCATCAGAAGCTGCTGTGGTTGGGGCAACAGTCGTATTGGTTGTCGAGTTGCTGCCTGAAGCCGCCGGAACGGTTGGAGCCGCAGTCGGGCTTGTGGCCGCGGGACTACAAGCCGCTGCCGCAAGCAGGACTCCCGTTAGGGCAAGAATGGGGACGAATCGGTTTTTCATAAGGATGCTTCTCTTTTTCTGTTCAATAGTTGAACGAATGTGAATGCTTAAATATTGTATGGAGGCTGGCTCAAAAAGGAAGCATCAGTACACAATAATATGATGAGCGCTTTATTAGACGAGGGAGCAAGCGCTGAACTTCACCCTCGTCTATTGATTACAGTAGCGCGCGTATCAAAATATCGTACACATGCCAGATCATCCGCTTGGCGGGATCAGCCCAATTGCGCCCCGGCAGCAGCGGCGGGAACTTGCTGGCGGTCGGTTCATCCCACGCGTTGTTCCAGCCTTCGCCCGTCCACATCAGATCAGCCCCACTTAGGCCAAGGTCTTTGACCAAGCCCTGTGCGTCATAACCGTTATGCTCGAATGTGTTGTCATGTATCCAGTTGTTCTCCGGCAGCGCACCCAGATCAAACACCGTGTCGCGCGTATACAAGGTATATACGCTGGTCAGCGCCACACCGAAACTCTGATTACCCTTGATGCTGTTGTTGAACACCTCGGTATTATCCGCCGTCATAATCATGATGCCCGTACCTTGCGGCACTTTGGAAACGGTCGAATTGGGTTTGCCGAAATTCGCGTGATTATTGTTCTCGATTCGGTTGTTATACACGCGCGTGTTATAACCGACTTTGGATGGATTATTGGGCAGCAGAAACACCAGAATGCCGCCGCTGTTATCGTGGGCATAGTTATCGTAGACTTCAGCGTTGGTGCTGTTCTCGATCTCGATGCCGGTTACGTTGTTAAACACTTCATTGTTGCGCACGGTAATTGGCCCGCGACTTTGCCCGACATAAATGGCCGCATCCGCAATCCCGCTGACCACATTATGCTCGACTAGCACATCGGTACTTTCCACCGGATACAAGCCGTATAAACCCGTGTCTTGGATGATGTTATTGCGGTAAACCACCCGCTCGGTGCGAGTCGTCAGCACACCGTTGCCGATGTAATTACGCACACCGAAATTTTCCAGTGTGAAGTCATCGCCAGTGGTGTTGAAGCCATCACTCAACGTTTTATTGCCATCCAACCACGGCCGATCATCGCCTTTGATGATGCCCTTAATCGTGATCTTCGGATTATCGACGTACACTGTTTCGTGATAAACACCCGGCTCGACCAGCACCGTATCCCCCGGCTGCGCTTGATCGACACCCGATTGGATGGTTTCGCCCGCATGTACCGTGATCGTTTGTGGTTCGTGGGGTGTGGCTGCGGTGGATGGCGCAACCGTCGAGCGTTCCACCAAGTCACGGGCAGGGTTATCCATATGCTGCACAACTGGCAAACCGGATGGCACAGCGCTTGGAATACTAATCAGGTCGCTCGGCTCATCGGTCAGCGCATACAAGAATTGAACCAGATCGCTTTTCTGTTGGTCGCTGATGGTGAAGCCTTGTAAGAATTCATCCGGCGCGACCTTGACTCCGAAGGCTGGGCCACCACCTTTAGCATAAAAATCCACCACTTCATCCAATGTCGAGAACACACCGTTGTGCATATAAGGCGCACTCAGAGCGACATTGCGTAAGCTCGGTGTGCGGAAAGCGCGAGTCGAGTCCGGCCCATTAACGATTTCGACCTGTCCCAAATCCGGCTTGAGTGGATTGGTATCGGGCACACCCAACACGTTGAAGGTGTAGTTAGAGAAGGTCGGCCATGTGTGACATTCAAAACACCGTGTTTGGGCGCTGCGGAACACATTAAAACCGCGACGCTGTGCCGGAGTCAGCGCATTAAAATCACCTGCCGCATATTGGTCAAATGGCGAATTGTGGGTGATGAGTGTGCGCTCGAAAGCCGCAATCGCCGATCCCACATTTTTGATCGTCAAACTGTCACCAAAGGCCGCCTTGAATGCCTCCTGATAAGTGGGGATGGTCGCAAGCTGCGTCACCAATTCCTCAGGATTGGCCGCCATTTCTGTTTCATTGGTCAGCGGTGTTAGCATTTGTTCTTCGAGTGTCTTAGAGCGTCCATCCCAGAATAAACTGGTGGCATAGGCCACATCCCACAATGACGGCGCGTTCCGGCGGAGATTATCACCATGTGCGCCCACCGAAACCGGCTTGCCATCACTGAATCCCAGATCAGGTTGATGGCAGCTTGCACAGGCCAAATCATCATTGGCCGAGAGAATAGGATCGTAAAACAACAGCTTGCCCAATGCTGCTTGCTGTGGATCAGGCGCGGCGACTTCCGGCCACGAGGCTTGTAAGCCGTTGATTGCGCCACCTTCTTGCCGCGCCCCGCCACCTTGTAGTGCTAGTGGCAGCGGCTTATCTTCCGGCACTGGCAGGTAAGCGAACGCTACCAGCAGCGCACCAATGAGCAGCAGCGGAATGCCAACTGCCCAACGCCACCAGCGGCGTTTGCGTGTGGTTTGAATAGGCGGCATCCCTTCAACCGGTATCGAAGCGGGTTGAGCAGGCTGTATCGTCATAAAAAGTTATCCGTAAAAGATTATTTAAAAATAGCAATGTCGCCTGATTTTAGCGTGAGTTATTGAGAAGCTCCAAATCTTCTGTTATGTGATTTTTTTCGCCGCTTGAATAAGGATTTTGATCGTAAACCATGTATTACGCATATGACTTGAATTTGCACGGGGCTTTCAAAAATGCGTTCTTTGAAAATGCTGTGGCCGCTGCTTATCAGTGGGCTGACTTTGGTTACTGCGATACTGATGTGTGCCAATACGGATGTGGGTTTAGAAAAATTCCAAACGGTTTTTTACTTTACACAGCAGATAACCTTCTTGTTAACCTTTGTGGGCATTCCGTTATTGCTTCTCATAACGCTGTTTCAATTCCGTCGTAACAAACAATCGACTTTCACTTTAATGCTGAGCTTACTCATCTTAGGTGTGTCCAATGTTCTGGCTTGTGGATCATCTTTTACACTATGGATTAATCCAACGGCTCAGATTGAAAGTCTCTCCACGAAAAATCATTTCTATCGCCTTGACTCGATCTTTAGTCCGGGCATCGGTGGCGACCACACAAGCTTATTCATACTTTGGAAATGCGATAAAATTGGCGTATTTTGCCAGATTATTGATGCTGAGAATTTTTACACGGGTATGAAGCCGATGATGGAATTCAATACGGATCAATCGTCTTTGCTTTTCAAAATTAATGATCAGGTTGTTTATACGCGCGACAACCCATAGCTGCTAATTTTGACAAATGAACGCAATCTATTTATCTTTCCAAATGAGCCACTTACAATCTTACAGAAAGTGAATCATGAATGAAAATGCGGCAGTTGACTTTGAAAATGGTTACAACCGATTAATTTTGAGTTGTTTGGCTTTGTCGCTGGGCGAGGTTCGTGCAGAATTTGTTGCCTATTTCGTACAATGTGTAGCCGAATTAAGCGAAAAGCCACGAGGATTCGCTACTGTTAATGGATATCCCATTTTTGCTGATCCGAACAATGGCATCATTCTGGCAGCCGTGTGCGGTGCATCGGGTGTAGCTGTACGCTTGCCTGCCTATGCCACAGGGAAAATCATTGCCGAAGGGGCGAAAGATACGCTGATCTATGAAGGTGGCGAAAAACGCCTTATTGTCCCTTACAGCGGCGATAGTGACGCTTGGGTCATCACTGACGGCACACAAAATCTGGCGAATGTACGCTGGGGACTATCCTCTATACGGTCTCTGCTTGCTACTCAGAATGCCATGCAGGTCTCACGAAAAGCGGCTGCAAATGCAATTAATCTTGATCGCCCTGAAAACACAACGGTACAAGCCTATTTGAAAGCATTAAATGCCATGCCCGGTTCACCATCACCCGATGTGCTGAGCTTTGTATTTGGCACATTGCCTGAACGTGCCAAAATCAAAAAAGTTGATAAAACGGTTGAGAATGTGTCAACGATGGTTCATCCCGATACCGGTATCATTTTTGCTTTTTGTAAAAATGAATATCTTTATGTCCGGCTGCCTGAAACCGCACGTGTAGAGTTGTTGCAAGCGAAAACGTCCACCGGCAACACGGCGGCCTTTGCTATCCCTGAAATTGATGTCGATTGGATGGGGTTTGCGGCCTTCAGCATTCAAGATAAAAGTCCGGGAGTGTTAGCGGCTGCGCATCAATACGCTGGAACAAAATAAAAAGGACACAGGCTTATTCGGCGCTGTGTCCTTCATTATTTCACTGGCGGTTATTTACGAACAAGTGCCGGAGTACAGCCAGTAACGGACACCCGTGCTGAGGCGCACATACGTAACCGGACGACCATCGGGCAGGGTGAAACAAGTTTGCGACTGTGTGCTGTTCGAACCACTGATGAAGGTCGCGAGGAAACCTTGTTCGGGTGTCAGCGCCCAACCGAGGTTATTGCGCACTTCAAAGTAGTTACCCCACACTTTACCAATGCCGAAAGCCGGAAGTACCCGACCAGCAGGGGTCGGAATCACCGGATTATCGGGCAAATTCGCATATTGTGAGGCTGCATAAACCGTGTAGCTGGCGTTGAGTGTGCCACCGTTATTATAGAAGGCCACGATGTTACCAGTGTGGGCTTCCCAGATCATGAAGCCGCCATCAAACGGTTGGTAACTGGCAGTGGTCTGCGTAACAGCCGAACTCGGCACCGGAGTCGCCGGAACGGGTGTCGGAACCGTTGAACCATTCGTGACCCAATTGCGGTTGGCATCCACATACACGACTCGCCCATCCGGTAGGATGAAGTTGAAGGCGTTGCCCACCCGTGTGACCGTGGTGACATAGCCAGTTTCGGGTGTGGTCGCCCAACCGAGGTTGCTGCGGACGTTATAGAAATTACCCCAAACTTTGCCAATGCCAAACGCAGGCCGAATGTGTCCGGCGGGTGTGCCATCCATGACAGGATTATCCGGCAGTAAACCATACGAATACGAGGGATAGCTGATGGTCGTGCCATTCACCTGACCGATGTATACCGAGATTTCACCGTTATCCGCCCGCCAGAACATGAACCCGTTATCGAAGCGTTGGAAGCTGATTTGCACGTTGTAGGTCACAGTATTCGGTGGCACCGGCACAGGTGTTAAGACCACCGGACTCGGCGGCACGCGCAACTGCTGACCCGTATAGATGACGTTGATATTAGGCAGACAGTTGGCACTTGCCAACACACCTGCGGTCGTGCCGTAACGTTGGGCAATCTTATTGAGTGTATCGCCACCCACGACGACGTAAAGCGGCCAATCGGTTCTGACGATGCAGGACTGCGCGGCTGCCACCTGCGCCCCGAATGGACTAAAGGCCACGGGCAGTGCCAATAGTACCGCCAGAAAGCCGAGCATCCAGCGGCGAGTTAGAACGGATAATATAGTCTTCATGATGTTCCCCCGAACTCCACACATAAGCGACGCTTACGATTAAAATTGCGTCGTTACATTTTTGTTACATCTATAGCTTAGGACAATTTTTTATTTTTGAAACCTACGACCAATATACGCCTGACCGATTCTCAAGCGCATCAGTCAAATTACTTATTGTTGATGGGTATAGTAGTGGGTTTTGAGTCTTGGTTCACTGGATTAAAGTGTTGCTAACCCCGATGAGGTCGGTGCGACCAGAAGCCCAGCGCATATAGGACAATGCCCAACAGCAGCATAATGAGACCCATCACCCAGCCGATATACAGCGGTACGATGAGCGCTTGTGTATCCAGATAACCAATACTCAGCAAGCGTTCGAGGTACACCTGCACGATGCCCGCCGCCGCTAACGCCAATCCGCCACCGAGGATGCCCACCGACACCAACCAGAAGGGCGTGAGTCCGGTGACGCGCCAATTTTGCCCGCGCATTTCCGCCGCCGCTTGGTTGACCACACCCAAACTCATGACCACCGCCGCCAAAAGTGTCAACGTGCTTTGCAAATCGGTCAATCGTGTTCCCAATGTATACGGACGAATCGCCGGTGCAAGTTGAACCGCCGCTACCAATCCGAATGCCAGAAAAAACAGCAGCAGACTTAGCGTAAACCAATGCGCGGCTAAGGTATGGGTGCCGTTGCGCTGCGTCAGGGCAGGATAGCAGCGGGCGATCACCAGCAGATATAAAAGCGGCGCGAGAACCGTCGCAAATTTGCCAATGGTCGTTACCCAATCGGCTGCGTCTTGTACCCGCGCGAACGTCAAGCACATACCCGCCAGCAGCACCAATCCCGCCGCGATATAAATATCCTGTTCCAGCCATGCTGGAGTCAGATCACTGAAGCGGTGCATCAGCCAGTAACCGAGTGTTAGCGCCATCAACGGATATGCGATGTTCATCTGCAACCCGACCGCCAGCGCCCGTAAACCACGATCTTGCAGATAATCACCGGCTGGCAGCAAACCGATCAGGATACTCACGATCACCAGCAGCAATCCGATTGTCCATAACCGCACCATCGGCACGCGGATGCTCGTCAAAACGGTTGCCAACACCAGCAGCAATCCGACCACTAACACCACGTTCAACACCAGCGGCAGTTCCAACAGATTTCGTCCCACCAGCAGTCCAAACAATCCCGCCAACACAGCCAGTATCAGCAAAATCGTCCAAACGATTCCCGCCAACCGCAAAGCGACGGTATTAATGCGCCATTGATCCGCCAGATACAACCCGCCGCCGATGAGTCCTGTCAGTACTGTCAAATTGAGCAGCACGTTCGCGAGCGCTCCGGCTTGATTGTAGGGTAGAACCGTCAGCAGGGGATCATCCGCCGACAGAAACTTTACCCCCGCAACCAGCGACGCAATCACGTACAAAATTAACAACAGAACGGTCTGCTGAAAAAAACGAAAAATGGTTTTTTGTGAACTCGTCATAACTTATCTAACTCTTTCCGCATTGATCTTGGCGCTCTTGGCGACTTGGCGGTTCAATTGCATTTTCCTACTTCTGCGTCATCAAGTATGCGATCAAATCATTAATCTGCTCGCTGGACAGCACATCGCCAAAGTTTTTCTGCATTAAGTCTTGGAAACCCGGCACGATGAACTCGCTGGGATGTACAATCGACGTGCGGATGTACTCCTCAGCGCTCAATCCGGCCACACGACTCCCCGCGCGGCTGGCAATCCCTGCCAGCGATGGCCCAACGATCACCACACCGGCTTGCAACGAATGGCAGGTCGAGCAAATAGCCGGTGCATTGCTAAACAGATATTGACCGCGTGCCACCGGATCATCACTGCTGGCAGCACTTGTGTTACTTCCCGTTGATGTGTTGACTGGAGACTCCGGGCTAACACCACCACTCACATTAATCGGACGTGGGGGCCACTGTTGTGCGGCAGGTTGTTCACCCGCCCATTGTAGGAAAGCCAACAAGTTATCGGTCTCAGATTTGGTGAGACCGAACATCGGCATTTGTCGTTGGTTGGGATGGAACGCGCCGGGGTTCAAGAGGAATTCACGCAGGGTCTCGCCGCCGCGCGTGGCGTAAATGTGCGTCAAATCAGGGGCATACGCGCCACCTTGCCCGTAAAGGGTATGGCAGCCTTCACAGTTGCGGGCTATCCAGATGCCCATGCCTACGCTGGGGGCGGGCGGCATCACTTTAGCGGGCGTTGTGGATGTGATCGCCAGCGCAAAGGCCGCAGCACTGATCAGCAGGCAAATAGCAAAAAACAGACGTGTCCCCGACATAAATTGGCTTCCTAATTTTGACGAAAATATTTATGTGCAGATTGTAACGGGCAGCCTTCAGAACCGCAAAGTGAGTCTCCTACATATAAAAACTTGCCTGAGCCTTTGTGAACCTTTAAAATGAAGCTCTGCGTTTCTGCGGTAAAATCTCTGGAGTGCTGAATGATGGTCTGTCCCGAATGTGGCGCGACTTTACCTGATGGCGTAACCTGCGAAACTGAGTTTCATCAAATGTTGTTTTGGGAAGGCGAGAATCCGGCCAACTGGGCTGTCCATCACCTGACCGTTTTGTGCTACCACCTTCAACATCCACACTTGTATTCGTCAGATGGTTTGGCCGGTGGTCTGCAACTCTTAACGACTTTCGTCCGTGATGGGATTTCGCCCGCCGAAGTCCGCCGTACATCGCGCGACAAAGTGAACTCCAAAAATCGCAACTGGAAGATCACGGCGCGTCCCGACTCCAAAGGCGCTTATGCTCATCCGCCGACATGGACAATCCGTACTGTCGATGTGGTGGTACGTGGATCAGATCGCTACTGCGACAGCGTCCGCGAATGGGCGCAGTCGGTCTATGACTCGATCAAGGATGCGGGTAATTCGACTGCCACGTCTTGATGCCTATGCAGGTTTTTGCCCGATCAACGCAAACACGCGATGCTGAATCGGTAACGGATCTTCAGGAAAACGCGTTCGCAGCAATTCTGCCAGTTCATTGTCGAACGCGGCGACTTTTTCCGGCGGCAAACTCGCGCCGACTCCCGCGCTGGCTCGGATGCGTCCACGCCACGCCTCATGGGAATAAACCGGAAACGTGTCATAGGCAAACATTTCCAAATTCACGAAGCCATTTTCGGATAAATGACGCGGCCATTGTGGATAAACCCCGCTGCCACCACCCAGCTTCCACGCCGGATTATAAGACTGGATAAGCTGCTCCGTGGCTTCGACGATATTGCCTTTGAGTGGTATCCAATCGAAGTGCGCGATCACCACCTTGCCGCTCGGACGCAGTATCCGATAACACTCTTGCGCCGCCGTGTTACCATCGAACCAGTGCCAACATTGCCCCGCGCTGACCACATCCGCCGACGCATCCACGAGTCCGGTAGCCTCCGCCGTCGCCACGCGATAATCAATCGAAACACCTTCCGCCGTACTCAACTGCTTGGCTTGCTCCAATAGTTTCGCCGCCGGATCAATACCAGTCACCACACAACCGCGCCGTGCGAATCCCCGTGCGAGCGTGCCGGTTCCTGTTCCCACATCGACCACCACCTGCCCATGCCGCCCCACGTTGTATTTGGCGATGCGCTCAAA
>JACDGI010000706.1 GCA_013821665.1 Anaerolineae bacterium | reverse complement strand
TTATTGACGACCATAATCGTCAGCGCGTTATTTGCGCGTAAGGCCGCAAACACCGACACTTTGCTCTGGTCACTGCTGGTAGCTTGCACGCCCGAAGCACCAAACATGCTGTGTTGACCGTCATAATTACGGTACATACGAAAGGCATAAGCTGCCGGTTGTGTCGCGCTCGGCGGGTCCCACATCGTTGCCAAATCAAGCCCTTCGCGCCCGAAGATGCCCAGCACATCGGCTTCCGTCACCGCGCCATTGATGTCTTTGACCGCGCCAAAGTTATATTCGGTGATCGCCAGCTTTGTTCCGGGATAATACGTGTTCACCCAATCATGCATCCGTGGGATCATACGGATTTTGTCGTTGATCCAACTTTCATCCACATAAGTTGGATCCCACAAGGAACGGGTATTCCGCAAACGCAGTGCTTGTGTAGCGGGGCTGACATCATCACTCAGGCTGACCCCATCCGATTGCGGATAGTAATGCAAATCAAGGTAATCAAGGATACGAACGCCGTGCTGCTGCTCATACAGCTTCATCTGACCGAGATACCACGCGGTCAGTTCCACGCCGCCGTGTGCATTACGATCAATCGGATTATTCCACCAGTTCCCCGGTTGTGTCATATCCTTCATCGAATAGAAGTAACCCGACCACCCCCACTCGACAGGGCCGAGTGTTTTGGCCGCTGGATCGGTCGCCTTAATCGCCGCTGCATAGGCATAGGTATTATCGCGTTCTTCATCGTAACTCAGCGGGATCGGATGCACATCGCGGTGAGTCTCGCTCCATAACATCGGCTCATTGTCGAGGTTATAGAAGCGCACACCGCCCGCGTTTGCTGCCCCGAAGTTTCCCTTCAGGTGATTAATCCATCCTTGGACGAAGGTGGGTGTAATGGCGTAACTGGTATCCAAGGGATTATTGCCAGTAACAAATGTGCCATTAGTCTTGATGCCGTTGCCGCAGTTCGGCTGATAGGGATCATGATCTTGTTGCAAACCATATTTAGAAATGCTAAAGCCGCAAGCATAATCGGCGGATTTTGCCGTATAACCAATCAGTGGCATCGTGATGATCGAATCCGTGCCACGCGTTTTATTAGCGGTCACAAATTGATCCGCGCTTTGATCGTCACCGATATTCTCGTAATACCAATCCGAGGCATGATTGCTGCTGTTAATCAGATAGTTATAACGGGTGGTCGAATTGCCACCCCAGCGGTTCACCGGCAGACTGATGTCATTTGCCAGCGTTGCGTCCGCGAAGTTCATTCCATAAATATCGGGGCTGATGACGTGTAAGCCTGCCGTCGCATCAACCTGTAAAACTGGCCCTGCGGCTGGCGGCGGTGTCGCCGTTGGAGGTATCGGAGTCGTGCTGAGCGTTAACAGTTGAATGTCATCCAGATAGAAAATGGACTGGGCATTCGGGCTGTTATTCTGCCAAGTAATACCCCTCAAATTACTGCTCGGCCCAAATACTGCCAGCGGCACATCAACCTGCGTCCATGAGTTGGTCGGTGCGATCAGCGTTTTGGCATCAACCGCACTGGTGTTGTCGTAGAAAGAAACTTTGATGGGCTGCCCACCTGCTCCGCCGTTGATCCAGAAGCGCAGCGTATCGTAACCTGCCGCAACCGCTTGATCTGATCGAAGATAAAGTCCTGCCCAACCTTGCGTATAGGTTGCCGAAAGCGACTTGCTGCCACCATGTATGGATGTCGTCGCACCAAAATTGACGGTGGTTCCCCATGACCAATTCGGATCCGCCCAATGTGTGTCCAACGCATCGCCGTATATTGTCAGCGGCGCGGCGGCGTTCACCACCTGACCGGACAGCAATAATGCCAATGTGAGCATCACACACAGTATCGCAGTCGTTCCCAACAAGCCTCGTTTGTTCATTGTCTGCCTCGAACACTTACGTTCATCTATGAGCCTGCGGGTTTTTATCGGATGGCTCTTGCTTAAAAATTAAGGCGCATTCACCACAAACATATCAGCCGGACTCCACGTTGGGGCACAGCTTACGGCAGTCGTGCATCCGCGTACACGCCAGAAGTAGAGGCCATTTATCCAAGGCAGCGGCCATGTAAAGAATAATTTATTACCTGCATCGTAAGTCACCGCGCCATTAAACGCAGAATTGTTGGCAACCTGTATATCATAGCGAACTGCCGAAGTGATACGGTTCCAGGTAAAGGTTGGCGTAGGGGTCGTAAAGTAGTTACGCAGTGGCATAGCACTGGCTGGCGGTGTAGCAGGAATATCCAAATAGGTCGTCAGTGTGCCGCCAGTATAAACCGCTTCAAAAGCACTGCCTGGTACGCCTTTGATCTGTTCCAAATCATCGTCATCCCAATTAGGATTGGTCGCACCACTGATGTACCAACTGGAACCGTTATCGGCCACGATCATGCCATAGGTCTTGAGCGCTTGTAGGATGATCTTGGATTCGCCGGTATAAGTACTCAGGTCAAAGCTAGACTTAAGCCTCACCCGCAACCCCATTGGCGGTAAGTTAGGATCAGTATTGCTGGATGCAAAATGGGTCGCTGGCAAAATGTAGGCTGCCTGTGACTTCTGCACGGTGAAGCGCAGCGCGTGGGTAATCGCACCCGATTGCACTTCATCGAGGCGTGCCAAACCGGGGAAAATTGGTAAACCGGCAGCGTCCGCGCTTGTCCACCCCAATGGTCGCAGTCCATTTGAGTTGAAATCGAAGATCGCGCCTGATCCAGCATCCCAACTGTGAGCGTCATCATTGTTATAGCTCGCGGCGTACAGTTCATACAATTTACAGGTGTCGCTGTTGATAACCAGTACATGCTGATCGCCGGGATCGCCATCTCCCTCAACCTTTGCATTCGGTGGGATCGGATAAGGGCCGGGGTCGCTTTCCAAGGGGGATTCGGTGAAGTGGATTGGCACGAGAGCTTGCGAATTATTGACCACCTGATAAGGAATGCCATAGATGGAAGGGGATCCAAAATCAGGATGTAGAAATTGTTTGTTCGAGTTAATGCTGGCAATATAACTGGGTGAGTTTGCGAGTACCGGCAAACCACTCACATCCATATTCCAGGCATTATTGGCCGGGAAAACCGAGCAGCTACCAGCCACCGGCGGAGCAGCATTTACCACCTGACCGGAAACCACCAAAGTAAGCGCCAGCACCATACCCAAAACGGTTATTTTTCTCAATGTACGTCGTTTTTTCAACATCAGTTCCAACCTTTACGAAGAAGAGATCGACGCGAATTCCAGCATTCCAAACCAGCGTCGTTTTTTCATTGTAAGCCTTAAATAGTTTTTAGGTCATCAATACGTCTGTCCTACAGGGATAAGAAGACTGTCTTGTCCCATCGGCAGCAACTTAAGGATTTTTACTGCCAGATGCTCAAGCATCCGGCTCCATTTTTCGGCGGGAAGGGGGCTGAAGCCCGCTCAAACCCGCCGAGGAACACGCGGTTTTGTAAAGCTAGCGGATTAGAATCGACGTCGCTAAAGCCTATTTTTTCTTAAGTTGGTACACATAGGCAGGCAAACCTCTTGCCGAAAGAAGGGTGTTTAAAGCCCTTCTCCCATGAGTGCGGAGGATAAGCGTTGAATCCTACCCGCTTGTCTTGCCGAAGTTCTTGCCCACCAGCACCAGATCAAGCAGGTTGATGGTGCCGTCACCGTTCAAATCGGCCTGTTCCGGTGCAGGTGGCGATTGAATATCATAATTCGCACCGATGAAAGTCGCATCCGCCAGATCAATCGCGCCGTTGCCGTCAATATCGCCTGCGATCAGCGTCACTTGAACGGTTGCGCCCTGTCCGGCCTGTACATCCACCGCAGCCGTTGTGCTTAAGTATCCCGGTGCGCTGAACTGCACCACGTAGGATCCGGCTGGCACATTGTTCAATTGGAAGCTGCCATCGGCATTAATGGTGCCATCCGCAAACGGCGCACCACCGCTCAAGACTTTCACTGTGATTCCGGTTTGATCAATATGCTTCTCGTACTGAACCACCCCGCTGATGATCCCCGGCATTGGCGTGAGCGAGGGCACGAACGTCGGCGTAAAAGTAGGCGTAAAGGTCGCTGTTGGTAATTCAGGTGTAGCGCTCGGCGGGATGCTGCTTGGCTCCTCGGTCACGACTGGCTCTTGTACCCCATCGAAGCTGCCGTTGACGACCG
>JACDGI010000705.1 GCA_013821665.1 Anaerolineae bacterium | reverse complement strand
CCGTAAACACCGTGTCAAAATCACTTATATTCCGCAAGAGAGTCCCGATGGTCTGGCACACGCCGTCAAAATCTCGCGTGACTTCCTCGGTGATGACCGTTTCGTAATGTTCCTTGGTGACAATGTCATCCAAGGCGGCATTGGTCAGCTCATCAGCGACTTCGCCAAAAGTGATTGGAACAGCCAGATTGTCCTCAAGGAAGTCGAGAATGCCAGCGCTTATGGGGTCGCCAAGCTGCGATCCGATGGCAGCATTGAGCAGTTAATCGAAAAGCCTAAAAATCCGCCGAGCAATCTGGCGCTGGTCGGCATCTATATGTTTGACCCGCACATCTGGGAAGCCGTCAACAGCATCAAACCGTCACCGCGCGGCGAACTTGAAATCACCGACGCGATTCAATGGCTGGTGGATGCCGGGCATCGCGTGTTCCCGCATGTCCACAAAGGCTGGTGGATTGACACCGGCAAGCCCACCGATATGCTGGAAGCCAACAGCCTCGTACTCGAAGAACTTATCCCCAATATCGCTACTGATGCCACTGTCGAAAACTCGCAGGTTGACCGGCGTGTGACCGTCGAAAAAGGCGCGAAAATCATCAACAGTGTGGTACGTGGCCCGACGATTATCGGCGAAAATACGATCATCGAAAACAGCTACATCGGCCCCTTCACCAGCATTTACCACGATGTCACCATCCAGAACTGCGAGATCGAACGCAGCATTATTCTGGAACACAGCACACTGGCGGACATCGGTACCCGTATGCAAGACAGTCTCGTCGGACGACATGCGGTTGTCCGCCGCAATGACGACAAACCCAGATCACTCAAGATGAATATCGGCGACCACAGCAATTTGTGGGTTGTATAAGGACAAGTTCATGGGAAGTATTCAACCATTACTGGAGCAACAAGCTTGGATTGCTAGAGGCTTAGAAAGTGGTGAATTTAAGCGCTTCGGCGGCGTGATACGGAATACAAAAGGGCAAATCGTTACGCTGCTGAAGGAAACAGCATCAACTCAATCGGGCATTGATCCAGCGATGCTGAAATCTTTAGGGATGCTTTCACAAGTCGCTGCTTCTGCTTCGGTGCTAAACCTTGCAATGGGCGCAGCTAGCTTAGCCATTCTCTCACACAAACTTGATACTGTTGCCAAAGAAATCGACACCCTCACACAAATCGTAAAGAGCGAGTTTAAAAGAGATCGTGATACACGCTTTAAGAATGCTATCCAAATTGCCCAAGACGCTTTAAGCATCGCTGACGCAGCAAACCGTCGCCAATTGGCTTACCAAGCAATCAGCGACCTCAATCTTGCGCGGCTTGATCTCATTAAAGATATAGATCAGGCAATACAATCCAATAACCTCCAACTTGCTTTCGAGTATTTGATCCGTGTCATGCTAGCGACCAACAGCCTTTCACGCATTTTCCTTGAGCTAGATGAGACGGATAGAGCTAGACAAAGGTTAACGGATGGTATCAAAGACATAACGGCGCAAACCCGTCTGATTATTCGGCAGGCACTGGGTGATCATCCAGCTTTATTTCTGCGTAAAGAAATCAAAAAAGAGGATATGGAAAGATTTCTAACCATTGAAAAATGGCTGAGCAATAAAACATTGCTCGACATCATAGACGATCTACGTGTCGATTTTTGGAATCAGGATTTGGTTAAAGATAAGGGTGTACAAATCGTTAGCCAGATTACACGCAGACCCTATCAGAAATTTTCAGATTATTTGGACGAACAGGTTAAAAGCCTATCTTTATTCGAGATTCTAATCGAGAATTTACAACGATTGGAAGGTTTTGAATTAGAGATTCGCTGTATGCGTCTTAAAGGAAAAACCTTTGCCGAATGGAACGAAGAGACCTCCAGTGCTGCGGTTAATATAAACGGAATTGGCTTTGTTATTCCCGATGAACCCATTGAACTTGATGATGTCGCCTGACCAAACTGTAAACATTCAAACAGAAAGAGAATATGACTGAATCACTTCCAACACTACCGATCAAACTCATCGCCATTGATCTCGATGGCACACTGCTCAACACCAACCACGAAATGTCCGAGCGCACCGAAAAAACGCTCAAGGCAGCCATCGCGCAGGGTGTAAAAGTCATCATCGCCACTGGCAAGACATTGGCCGCCGCTCAACATCTGCTGAAGCGCTTGGGCAACAATACCGCTGGTATTTTCAACCAAGGGACAATCACCTTTAACAGTGACGGCAGCATCCACAGCCAACAAATCATTGATACCATGCTGGCACGTCAAGCGATCACCTTTGCTGAAGATCGCGGTTATCTGGTGGCAGTCTACAGTGGCAGCCATATTTATGTTCGCAAGCTTAGCAAGCGCATGGAAGAACTCACGCATCACTACCACGAGCCGATGCCGGAAGAAGTCGGCCCGCTGCAAAATATCTTGGATACCACAAAAGTCAATAAAATCATCGCTATTTATCCTGACGATCCGCGCAAGATCGCGGCGCTGCGCTGGCAACTGAATATGCAGATTGGCACGGCTGCACGAGTCCTTTCGGTCGGCATCCCCGATGAACTTGAGATTCTGCCGACCAACGCCTCCAAAGGCACGGCGCTCAAGGTGCTGCTCAAGGAATTTGGCATTCCGGTCAATCAAGCGATGGCGCTCGGTGATGGCGAAAACGACATCGAAATGCTGCAACTGGTGGGTCTCGGTGTGGCGATGGGCAACGCCAACGACCACGTCAAATCCTTCGCCAAAGCCATCACTAAAACCAATGATGAAGATGGTGTGGCTGAAGCGGTTGAAAAGTACGTCCTCAAAACGGTCGAGAAACCCGCTGAACCTGTTACACCCGCGCCAACAGCGGCAGCAACCACCGAAACAACACCCGCCCCAGAATCACCGAGCAAGGTGGAAGCAAGTCCGTTGTCGTAAATTTCCCGACATATTGATTTGTTGTTGTAGGGGTTAGCCGCTGGCTAACCCGCATTAAGGAGTATGAAACTTGATGAAAAATATTCTGGTTACGGGTGGCGCAGGCTTTATCGGGAGCTGCTTCGTGCGTCGCATGACCAAGAGCCATCCCGAATTCAACATCATCGCCTACGACAAAATGACTTACGCCGGTAATATGGATAATCTGCTGCCCGTCAGTGCCGCCACCAACTTCCAATTCGTGCAAGGTGATATCGCTGACCGCGAAGCCGTCATGAGCGCTTACGAAACCCACAACATCGACACAGTGGTGAACTTCGCTGCCGAGTCCCATGTGGATCGCAGCATTCTGTCGCCGGATGAGTTCATCAACTCCAACACGGTGGGCGTGCATATCCTGCTCGAATCGGCACAGAAACACGGCATCGAACGCTTCCTGCATGTCTCGACCGATGAAGTTTATGGTGACATTGAAGCCGATCATTTCTCGGTGGAAGACGATCCCTTCAAGCCCAACAGTCCCTACTCGGCCAGCAAAGCCGGTGGCGACTTGATGGTACGCGCCTACCACGTCACCTATGGCATGAACACCATCGTCACGCGCGGCAGCAACACCTTCGGCCCCTATCAATATCCCGAAAAGTTGATGCCCTTCTTTATCAGTGAAGCTATTGATGACCGTCCGCTGCCGGTTTATGGCAATGGATTGCAGGTGCGCGACTGGCTGCATGTTGAAGATCATGCCGGTGGTATCGAGACCGCCTTGCTCAACGGCCAATCGGGTGAAGCCTATAACATCGCGGGCGAAAACGAGCAGACCAATATTGATGTCATCCGCATCATGCTCAAGCACCTCAATAAGCCCGAAACCTTGCTCAAATATGTGCCGGATCGTGAAGGTCATGATCGCCGTTATGCCATGAAGGCTGATAAACTCAAGTCACTCGGTTGGAAACGCCAATACGACAGCGTGAATTTTGATGCCGCCGTTGAAAGCACCGTGCGCTGGTATCAACAAAACGAAGCGTGGTGGCGCAAGATCAAGAGTGGCGAGTATCTGGAATATTACAAACGCCAGTACGCAGCCCGCCTCGCCGCTGCGACTGCAACTGTCAATTAAGCAATGTTTTATAGGGAGAACCGGTGTGTTCTCCCACTTTATTTATGCCACCACAAGAATACCCGCCGCATCCGCTGATCAGCAACGTTGTCCAACATTGTTGGTATATTGAACGCGACTTTACGCCACCGAATAACCG
>JACDGI010000052.1 GCA_013821665.1 Anaerolineae bacterium | reverse complement strand
CTGCTTCACCTTCTGGTTTTTATCAATTTCGTCAATCAATACATGACCCGCAGGAATATCGCACCATTCAAGTAATGGCAGCGCAAATGCGGGTTTGACATCTTGTTTTATGGTCGCAACAACAGCAGATGTTTTGGGCTCCTCAGGTTTATTTAGGAGTTGTACAAGTTCATCGGGATCATAATCAGGAAAGTCGCGTCTGAAGGCTTCGAATGCCTCTAGACCTAGCTTACGGGTACGTGTCAGTTTCACCAGTTCTGCAATTTGTTTGTACTCACGTTCCGCCTCCCGTAAATAGGAAAGACGTTCTAATGCTGTTTCTGCTTCTTGTAAAAGAGCATCCAAGTTAATAAACCGTGAGGTAAATCCATTTTCTTTGGCTTGTTTAAGCAAGAATACGGCCTGGTCAAATTGACCGTTTTCCATTGCGGCAGCCGCTACACTAATGACATTGGCCGGATTAGTGGCTGGTGGTGCAACGCGATCTGAAGCGATAGCCGAGACGGGTAGGGCAGGGTGCTTTCGACGTTCTGCGATATATATAGAATTTAAAAGCACTTTTACTGCTTCGATAGTGATGCCATTAGTTAGATCAACATATTGCATATCTTTTAAGTTATCAGGCAAGTTAGCTTCGTCACGGATTAATACCGGGACAATATGTTTACCAAGGCTTTGAGCCAATTCGAATTCTTTGCGACAGTATTCAGAAGAAATCGAGTCGGGGGAAAGTAAATAAACGAAGCTTTCACACCAATCTAATCGCCGCAGAATTTCTTTCCACCAATTTTGTCCAGCATACAGCCTTTGATCGTACCAAGTTTCGTGAACGTCCAACGTATCTACAATTTGGATGCAAAAAGGTTTATCAACGCGAGCATAACTTACGAATATACGCATAAGGTTTTCTCATTGAGGTTACATGTGAGTACAAGGGAACGTTACACGTGACTGCTGCCTCTGCTTGCAATAGCATTTAAGGCCTCATCCGAACCAATTTGTCTAAGTATATCAACTATTACGTCACAAATCCTCTTTTGCTCCCAGTATGGTCCGGCAGTATCTGAGAGACTAGGGATTAAAGCTGATACCATATCGGAACTTACCGAAACAGATAAACCATTTGCCGCTGCCCATCGAACGTGTTCACTGTTATCTTTTAGTGCAGACAATAACATGCTGGTAGCTGCCTTTTGTTGCATTTTTCCCAAGCTTTCAACTGCTGCTAGTCGAACAAATTCCTCTTGATCCACAACAGCTGATTTTAGAGCTTGCAATGCTTCTGGCCCGTCTAAAAGGCCCAGAGCCTCTGCTGCTGCTTCACGGACTACAGAATTGCTGTCTGAAAGCAGTTCTGAGAGACCTTTCACAGCATTCCGATCTCCAATTTCGGAGAGCGAACGAATTGCGGCGATTCTGACTTTCCAGTTTTTATCGGTCAACCTTTGTACTAAATGGGGCACAACATGTACATTCCCAGTCCAACCCAGCGCTTCGACACCTGTCCAACGAATCATCCAATCGGCATCATTAAGCGTTTCAAGAATCTGATTAATGACGTTTAAACTCGCGGTTCCATGCAGGCTTTTGACGTACTCGCGTAGTGTTCTAGCCGCATTATTGCTGCTTACCCACGTCCGCTCTCTAAGTTGTTCCAAAATTGCTGTTACATATTTATCATCAGCAACGACCCTGATGGGTTCGTTGGTTGCTTGAGATACTGTGGTAAGAACCGATATTTTATCTGAGTTTTCCTCTATCGAATCTTTTTCTTTTAGGCGTGGTTCTTTAACTTGAAGAAGCCGTGCTTTGACAATATCAGATGACCTCAGCGATTTGGAGTTAGTATTGTCTATGCGGACATTATTTTGTTGTGTCACAGGCAATGGTTCTGTCTTTTGAATGTTAGCCAACACCTTTGAAACCATCTCACTAACAGTGGATTTACTCAATCTAGATTTAGTCATATCGTCTAAACAATCCTCAAGTCTTGAAATAACACGTTTTTCCGGATACATGCCTAATTCTTTAATAGCGGCTAAACGGACATCAACATTTTCGTCATGGGTTAATGTTAGGAATAAGTCAACTACATGATTGTCCGAAAAGTAATGCAAGCTTCGTATCACCAATAGTTTATCGGCAACTTTCAGATTTTGGATAAGTGATATGAAGTCTTGCGGCATGTTCGTAAGTAGATGAATAAGGGTTGTACATATAAGTTTTTTCATGCCAGCGTTGTGTGTCATCAAATATTGTATTAAATACGGCACGCAATTAACATCTTGCAATAAGTCGAGACTCATGATCACTAGCTTACTTACAGCAGTGTCGTTATCTTGCAATCGTTCTATAAGTGCGGGAACACAGGCTTTATCCTGAAGCTCGCCTAATATCCAGACAGCATTTGACCGCATTTGCGCACTGTCGCTTCTTAACAATGCGAACAATGTTGATAATGCGTTTGTTCCTAGTCGGCGTACTGCCGGTAATATATGATCTCTCGTTGCGTTCGTAATACCTGCTATGGCTTCAGCAAGCCCGGGCAAAATAGACGTTTCTAATTCGGTAAAGGCTGCAAATGCATTTAAGCGAATAGGCCAGTAAGCATCCCTTAAGACTTCTATAAAGATGTCTTTGGCTGTCTTAGGATCGATATAATATAAATGCTTCGCGAAATCTACCCGGAAATCCCCTAGAGTAATTAGCGCGTTTAGATTTTGCTCCATCACATAAGAATATATGGATGGTGAAACAGAGACTCCACTTTTAATGCAGAGCAGTGCTAGCACGGGATCTGACTGCGCTATGCGTTTAAGCGCATCATCTTTCGAATTAGCAAGATGACCAAAAATAACAACTGGCCCATCCCATCTTTGACGTATCCTCTGAAGGCGTTTATCGACAGACAGCTTGGGTAGATTGATGGGAATTCCAAACTTTATCAACGCCTTTGCGGCAAAATAATCTTGAATTATTGACATTGAGAAACGTACTACATTGTTGTTATGCGTAAAGACTGATGCATCAACACACATTAATATTTCAGTTTTTGATAAGATCTGTTCTATATCAACTTGCGTCAAATCTTTTTGTTGTTCGGTCGCGAGGGCAGCAATTTTCGTTAAAGAATCTTCTAGGACAGCGAAATCTCCTTGAATATCATGACTTCGTTGAGATCCTAGTTGCCAAAGATTATTGATTAGGGACTGAATTAAGTCCTCAATATCGAGGCGGGAAAAATCTATGTCGTCATCAAATTTAACTGACAAGAGGACGCATGTTAGCATTGGATTTTGTAATAGAAAAGGATGCGCTCCGATGCTGACATTTTTCTCGATAGCGTTAACCATATATTGGGCAAATGGCCTGTCAGCATAGTCGCGGCAGGTCTGCAAAAGCTGGATAGTATATCTTTCAGGGGGTGTAATAATTACATCACTGACCAAATAATCATCCAGTTTACCTAGATTGTCACACGTAATTATAAGAAAGCGAGGAGGGGATGTGCCGAATAGCCATGCATCAAAACTATCTTTTAGAGGGTGATTTTTAAAGTGAACATGATCCAGCCCGTAAACATATATAGAGTATTTCCCTGCTGCAATATCTTCAAGAGGTGTATCGCTGAAACTTGTGTGATTGATCAGCCAAGCTATCCACGGAACATCTACCGGCCAGCTCATAATGTCTAGAAACACAGGTATTGGCGCAGTTATGTCAACTTGCGCCTGTCGACACGCCATTTTGACCATGTGGTGGATCATTACTGAACTATCTATTTCGTCGCAAACGATGACGAACAACTTATAGTATTGGGCAATGTTTTCCAAATAATCTGTTCTATTGGCTGAATGTGTCTTTTGTGATGCGAACTGTTTATTTGTTGTTTTTATTTTGAAGCGGGTTTTGTGCAGAAATTGGCTTGTCGGGATATCGATTGTGGGATCGTATTTATAGTTGACATATTCAAGTAAAGCCAATGGGTGGTTATATACTTGCAATCTTAAATCTAAGTTGTTTAGATAAATCTGTCTGGGTGTCGGTGGAGAAGGGTTTTCATTGCTCTCAATAAGCACATTTTGCAGTAGGCGTAAGTTTTCCTCCAGTAGATCCTGATTGCTACTTGTGAAGTCAGCGATAGGGCGAAATACTACGTCGCTAAACCATTCATCAATGGAGATAGGGGATCGCAGAATAGGAATAATGCTGGGAATCTTATCAATCAGCCCAGCTATAAACGAATAATCCGAGGATTTCAGATATTCCGGGCGCAAGATTACGACAATTTTACTGTCGCTACTAATCGTTTGCCCCATATTTTCACTTGCATCGGGGATGCAAAGCGTGACGATATGGCCCAAATTACGCATATAAACCAAGAGCTCATAGGCAAAGTCATAATCCAATGCATGATAACTAATATAAATCGTCATAAAGCATCTGTGTACCACGGTCACATTTTGACCGATATTTAACTTGCTTATTGGCCTATAAATTGATGACGGAATAATTTCTAATTATAACTTAAATTCTAGGACAGAGTTAAATGTTGCAGAATTGTAATTTTTTACTTTACCGATTACTAACGATAATGATCCTTATCACTAAGTAATTGCAATATACTCGCCTGTGTGATTGTGAAGTTTAACTTGCATAACATATGTTGTTGGGCGATTATTAGAGAGAACTCAATCATAGGAAGCAAAATTAAATGAGTAACCCGCGTAATCGAACTCAGTCAATGGAATTCCGGCAACAAGAAGTCGGCTATGTTATGGAGCGCTGGCGTGCAGGAGATTCATGCTCACTAGTTGGTGTTGGTAGCGTTGGTAAATCAAACCTCTTACAGCACTTGTCTGATGAGTCTGTTCAATCATTCTTCATGAAGGACGTGGCTGGCGGAAAACCATTCAAAGCGATTATTATCGATCCGAGTATGCTTGGCCCATTACCAAGTACTGCATCTGTGGATAGTGAGGCAATTCGCTGTTGGGCTGGCTATGAGCTTATGATGCACCGCTTATTTCTTGCATTTTATCCATTTAACAATCTCACTGCTGAAGACGCACGAATCTTCTATGATACTTATCAAGCGCTACAAGATGGAACAAACCCACTCTATGCCTATATGGGCTTGAGATATTTTGAACTTGGCCTTGAGATATTTATGAAGCAAGGAACTCAAGTCGTTTTTATGTTTGACGAGTTTGAGGAAATGCTGAAGCAACTTCCAATAAAATTCTTTCTTACCCTGCGCGGTTTGCGGGACGCAAATAAAAGGAGCATTTCCTATCTCACTTTTACTCGTTCCCCTTTGCCCCAACTCATCAAGAAATTCGACATCGATGTGTTAGAGATCGAGCCATTTACAGAGTTATTTAATGACAATATCGTTTATGTAGGACCTTACAATGAAAACGATGCAAGGAACATGGTCATGGATCTCGTAAAACGGAATGAGCGTAAATTTGAACCTTATGCAATTGATTTTCTGCTATGGGCAACAGGGCGCTATGCAGGGCTTCTGCGATCAAGTTTTCGGGCGCTGGATACACTTGGCGCACTTGATGCTAATACGGTAATGACACGCAGCGAACAGCTCCTATATGAATTAGTCTCAAAACGGGCGGTACGCTCTGAGTGTGAGACCATTTGGAAAAGTCTTAGCGATGAGGAACGAAAGATGGTGCAAGAGTTTTCAGGAAATCGCCCTAATATTGACCCTAATAAATTTGAGATTCAGCAGATATTTGCTCTGTTGCAACAAAAACAACTGTTGAAAGTGCAAGGCACCCGCGTCATCATTGATCCACCTATATTTCAAGCCTATGTTAAGAGCATAGCAAGTTCCGAGTCATAAGATGATCCACCGGAAATAATTGTGTTTTTATAGCATAAAGGGCAGCTTTTTAGTGCTGCCCTTCTCACTTAAGAAACAAAACAGAGGCGTAGCCCTTTAGTTCCGATTACTCCTGCTAAGTGTGTTTGCAATATACAAACGTGTTGTTGATAATTCGGAATTCAAAGGGTCAACTGCTTCGGCCTTACGCAAATACTCTTTTGCGTGCTCATCGTCACCATTATCGAACAAAAATCGCCCCATCAAAGCTAATAAAGTGGAATTTTGACTGTTCACATTTAACCCTTGATTGAGGGACGCGAAGGCTAAATCAGGTTCATCAGCTTCCCATAGTACATTTGCCAACAAAGCGATAAGTTCCGGGTCAAATGGTGCTGTCTTTTGACCGTCAAGTAAGACTTCTAGTGCGTCATCCGGCTCATTCCAACTCAGATAGCTTTGGGCTAGCAATATATAACCCTCTGAAAATAGAGGTTCCCGTTCAAGGCAGTCTTCTAGAAATTTGATTTCTTCTGAGGAAACTTGACCTTTTGCATCCAAAATATCGTGTATTTCTCCGAGCTTTATATCGAATTCGGGGTCATCGGATGAAAGTCGAAGGCGAGCAACGGAGGACTGAATTTGAATCGGTATATCCTTGACCGTGATTTTGCTTAAAGCGCTTTTCGCTTTTTCATTTTGTCCGAGTGCTAAATAGGCTCTCGCCAGATTTAAGTGAACGCTTGTTGCTTCATGTGTATTTGCAATCGCAGACTGCAAAAGGTTGATGATATGCGGCAGGTCAGCGTCTGCCATTTGGTCAATGACCGAGGTAGTAATAGCACCATCTTTATCTTTAGCAATCAATTGAGTACAAAATGGCCAAGATTCAGCATCATTAACAGTAAGCAGTCCTATGACTAGATGCGCTAAGGCTTCGAGATTTGAACTATCAAGTTCTACGACATGGCGATATGATTCGCAGCTTTCCCGCAAACTCGCGGCATCCGCTGTTGAATCTGTAAATACATACCGTTCAATAAACGGGCGCCCTGCCGCAGACACACGCTGTGTACCTTCCCGTAGGTTTATCTGATGGGTAGTAAGCGAGTCCATAAAACCAGCATATCTCAAATAGATCTCAACTGTGGCGACTTCTTCCTCGATAGCGCGTTGATACACGTCAATTGCCGATAAATCCTCGCTAGATTTCCCGTAGAGATCGCCAAGTACTTCCCAAGTATTGCGATCTTCAGGATGCAGCGACAGACTTGTTTCTAAAATATCAAATGCCTCAAGGTGTTCATTAAACCGAAACATAGCAGTCCCTAAGATCACAACAGCAACTGGATATTCATGAAGTAAAGATGCAGTTTCCTTCACTGTAGGTAATAACCATTCGCTCCAACTAGCCTCATCAAATAAAATAAAGCGGCCTATAGATTGAGCGGTGACCCAAGCACCAAAATCGCAGTCGAGTTGGTTTGAAACTTCGATGAGATTACTTTGACTTTTCAATACCTGATCTGCGTCGCTGCCCTGCCCCCATAACGCTAAGAAATAATCCAGTTCCCACAGAAAAACATCTTCTAGAAAATTTTTGATAGTCTCTGGATTACCTGATGAAATATCGGTATAGGGTCTTTGCAATTCGGACGAACTATCACTATCAGCAAGCCAGCTCACAATCTTTGCGACCAAAATTGGCAATTGATTAAGCGTTTCTGTCAGTGTTGAACTCTCGTGCTTTAATTCCATTACACTGTCATCAGCACGAGCATCATTTTCGATCTCTAATGTCAAAGACACCAGATCATCTTTTAATGAAAGGTTGCCCCATATTGCCACATTTTCATCTAACCCATCCAACTCCCAATCATCCACACTAAATTGAGAATCTTCTATTTTCCATTGAAAACTGGAATGTGTATCACTTACTTGGGTCATGAGGCGGTATACACACACCGAAGGCCATTGTTCTAACAAAGCAGCTAGAACCATATTGATGCCCATCGCTACACCAATTTCAGGCTCGGAAGCACTTATAATCGGCCACAACCCGATTCGAAATAACGATTTCGGCTGATTTTGCGCTATTTTCGACATGAGGTTAGGTGCGGATGATAAAATATCACCACCCCAGATATGGGCAGCACTCATGAGCTTGTCAGCAAGGTTCGCCATAAGATATGTTTTCCTTGAATTACATAGAAGTCATCTACAGAGGAATGAGCTTTAAGAGCGGTAATGGTCAATTGTGGCGAGAAATGTCTCAACAGATACAGGCTTGCGTATATATTCATCGCATCCCGCCTCAAGATAATAATCTCTAAAAAGATGATCATAAGAAGTTATGGCGATGATAGGTTCGGTAACACCGTTATCACGAAGGGCGCGTGACAATTGTAAACCATCAGTGGATTGGATTCCTAAATGCAAATCAATTATTATTAAATCTGAGGTTCCAACACCAATTTCAGTCAGAGCGGTCTCAGCATCTAAGTACGTTATCAAATCATCTTTGCT
Organism: Anaerolineae bacterium; assembly: GCA_013821665.1. Classification (GTDB taxonomy): domain Bacteria; phylum Chloroflexota; class Anaerolineae; order Aggregatilineales; family Phototrophicaceae; genus CFX2. Next base: position 11,476 of record JACDGI010000052.1, on the reverse strand, counting down.
CATCTGACAGATTCGCTCTAAAAGAGCTATGTTTGCTACATTATCTTCGACGTATGTTATTCGCATCTCTGGTCTACATCCTGATGCGAATACAGGTGCTTTTCGGCACCTGTATTCGCATCTGAAATATTCAACACACTTTAACCCGATGTGTTTATAATCGGAACGCTCTTGATACTACCACGAAACACGGTAAATTCACTGTTTACCCAGCCTTGACCGAATGGACCTCCGACCAAGAACCAAATCCCATCTTTTGCAATACCAAGCACTGCAAGTTCACTTCCACCGGGATAGGTTGCCAAAACACCAAAATCTGAACTTGGGCCGCTGCGGACATTCAGGAAGCCTGTGTTAATGATGACATGAGGCGTTGCTAGACCAAATGAAACGGGTGCAGTCGTAACGCCACCCCCGCCCTGCCCTAAATCAGATGCAGCTACCGCATTTTGCAGGGTTGTAAGATCGATTTGATCGGTCGGTGTGTTCGTCCGACCAACAACTGCATCAAATGGAACCCATCCTTTTGTGCCATCACCGAGTTCAATCTGAACAAAATGGCTGTCAGGACTGATATTCACCAGGAAAGCCTCGCGTCCTTGGTTCAAAATCGGCAACTGTGCGCTACCACCACCCGGCAAATCACGCATCGCAATTGCATTCCCTTGGATGGTGACAACTTGACCGGAAACACGAGATAACCGAATAAATAATTTCGGTCCTTCTACCCAACCAACACCAATATCAGGGATGTCGAGTGCAACCCAATTGACGTTATTCTTATCGTTCGTGCTGTCAACGATGGTATAGTCAAACGTGTCATCACGGAAAAGAGTGGTGAGTGCGGGTGCACCATCAACCGGTTGGTTACGAGCATTAACTGCCTCTACATTAATGACGGCACGGTAGCGTTCGCCGGGGCTAACTGTGACGACTTTGCCACTTGCCAACGTAAAGCGCATTGGTGACCCCATAATGACAGGGGCATTTGAAACAGGGGCACCACCGCCACCACCTTGTCCCAAATCGGCTAACCCTAGGGTGGTTGGTGTGGCTTGTGCCGCCGCCGCGATAACTTGTTCCAGTGTCACTATGGGTATGTTCGCAAAACTGCCACGCGGTGCTGCGAACTGAATATTAACCCAACCGACACCAACAACCGTCGTTACTTGATACCACACATTGTCTTTAGCACGCCCGATTACAGGCAACTCAGTGCCGCCGACGACAGTGAGAAGCACTGTATATTGAACACCCGGTCCCGTCCGCACGTTTAAAAAGCTTGTATTGACAATTAATTCAGGGGAAACGAATTGAGCTTGCTGTGCTGGTGCGTCAGCCAGAGCAACCGACATCGTCCCAAAACAAAAGGCGATGAGTAACACAATAAAAAGCACTCTGGATTGAATTTTCATTCTTCATCTCCTGTCGCCAGTTTCTCTGGCTTGTGTGGTCAATCCCACTAGTATAGGAATACGCTGCACGAATTTAAATAAGTATAAATTAAAACACAAAATTGTGCTTGTATGATTTGCCTCGAAATAAGTTCTTGTGGCAAAGCGCTTGCACTGTATCATAAGTGCCGAGCATAATCATATTCAGCTTCACTTACATCTTTTCTGTAACTTAAAAGCACGTTATGATGATGACCTACTTTCGATTGCTTACCAAATAAGGTTCAAAGTGCTGCCTATCCAATCCCCACGCAACAAAAACGAAATCAAGGGGCGGCGTACAAACTGGGTATTGGCCGAGATTAATCAACACATGCGTTTATACGGCTATGAGTTGATTGGCTTACCAATTATTGATTCGGCTGATCTTTTTCTTGTTAAGGCTGGTGATCAGATAATCAATAGCTTATTCACGTTTGATCGTCAAGGAAAACAACTTGCGCTGCGCCCGGAATTCACAGCCTCAGCAGCCGATTATTTCGCAAAAACTCAGGGGAGTTCTATTGCCCGATGGCAATTTGCGGGATCGGTATTTGAAGATAAATCCCACGAATTCAGCACTGAATTTGAGCAATTAGGAATTGGAGCCGAGCTTATTGGCCTAAGCGGCAGCTTAGCCGAGGCAGAAATAATTGCTATGTCGGCGAGTGGTCTTGATAAAGTCGGTATTCAAGATGTACACATCACTATTGGTCATGTGGGCCTTATTCGTGAAGTCATTCAACCGTTCCAATTGGACTCTCGAACACAGCGATTCCTGCTGCATCATATTCCTGCATTTAATGAAGCGGATAAGGGTATCGAGTGGATATTGGAACGGTTTGATAGTCAATTCGCAGCGGAGAATAACTCAGCGTCTTATGATGCTCTCTATTCGAATGACAATTTTGCATCAGGCATAAGCTCACCACCTTCAGATTCTCTGGGAACGATGGGTGGGCGAACTCAAGAAGACATATTGCGTCGCATGAAACTAAAACAACAACGTTTTGCTGATCGTAACAACGTGGTTGCGTCGGCTGAGCAATTGAAAAGGTTATGTCAATTGAGTGGTGATGCCACTTCAACGTTAGCAGACCTAGCCGAATTAGTGGCGGGAAACGCCAAGGCTGTGCGCTTGGTAGAGGAATGGCGGGATGTTATCTCCTTACTTGAAGCACATGGGATAGCTCTATCGACAATTACGATTAAGCCTGATCTTGCACGCAGTTGGGAATATTACACGGGAATTGTTTTTGAATTGCACAGTAGTGACATTCATCTTGGCGGCGGCGGACGCTATGATGAACTTGCTCGTCTAGTTGGTTCAAATGTCGATACTCCTTCAGTGGGGTTTGCATATTATGGAAATCGGCTGATTGATGCCTTGCAAAATATCCCGAACGAATATGATGAACCTATAATGAGGATCACATGTGGCAAAAAGGATGTGGTTAGTGCTACAAAATGGGCAGAAAGTATACGAAGTCGGGGTATACCCGTTCAAATACTGCCTTATTTGGTGTCAGACACAAATGACAAATTCGAGATTTATGTAGAGAACTCAACGACAGTGCGTTTCCAAACAGCTTTGTATCAGATTGAGCAACTTGATCTCCTTATAGGCGAATTGAAGCAGTTTTCAAAATGACAAAATCACTAACACTTGCATTGCCAAGTAAGGGCGCAATAGCAGAACCCACGATCAACTTTCTCCGTGATTGTGGACTGAAAGTCGAAAAGCCCAACCAACGCCAATATACGGGAAGTATTCCAGCAATTCCCTTTTTATCGGTCTTGTTTCAGCGCGTAACGGATGTTTTATATAAAGTCGCAGATGGGACAGCACAAATCGGTATTACTGGCTATGATGTCGTCAAGGAAAATCCACACAGCAATTTGGTTGTCGTCCATAAAGAATTGGGATTTGGACATTGCAGCCTAGTTGTTGCTGTCCCGGAAACGTGGATCGATGTCGATGGTATGTCCGATTTACTGGATGTTGTTCTTGACTTTAGAGAACACAAACAGCGGAACATCAGAATTGCGACGAAATATCCATTACTTGCGCGCCAATTTTTACACGCTCACGGTATTCATCATTTTGTTCTTGTCAAAGCTGAGGGTGCAATCGAAGCAGCACCAACATTAGGTTATGCGGATCTTATCATTGATCTCACTCAGACTGGCACGACACTACGGGAAAATCATCTCAAGATTTTAAGTGACGGTATCATAATCGAATCACAGGCGTGTCTAATCGGGAACCGAGAGGCACTTAAGCAAAACCCAGATTATCTCAATACGCTGCGCATTCTAACGGAATATATTGATGCGGCTCAACAAGGACGAGGCTTTTTTCAACTTGTAGCCAATATCCAAGGAGCGACAGCGGAAGAAATCGCGCAAAAAGTGGCAGCTAACCCAATTACGCGAGGCTTACAGGGGCCTACAATCTCGCCAATATATACGGATAGCGCGGTAAACACGAATGGCAATCGATGGTTTACTGTCACCATCATTGTGGCGAATGCTAATTTGCTTCCGGCGATGGAACATATACGCGCAATTGGCGGATCGCAGACTATTGTTAGCCCTGTTCGGTATATTTTTCTGGAAAAATCGCCAATCTTTCAGCAACTAATTGAAGTGTTGTAATACAGATCGTACATTTATGTTGCGGATGTTGCAGTTATTACTGCACTTATTGCAAAAATTGCAATATTCCCGTAACTACTCAGGTACCCTTTTCTCCCTCATTTTCCAAAATGCGAGTATCGATTTTGGAACTAGGAGCGATGAAGTCTCCCTCAGATGGTTGAGATGAATTAGCCTTGATTACGCAATTCTCCCTCAAATACCACCTGAGTAGTTACATATTCCCGCTGAATTGACGGCGGCGAGTTCGGGTGTAACCGCCGAGTGGATATTTTGTGTCGGCGGGAGGCTCACTGACTGCCGCTGAAATGACACAAATTCGGCGGAATGCTCGGCTGATGCCACCGCCGTACATTTAGGTCTGCCGCTGCTGATTTTGCTTTTAATCCAGGCGGTAGTTGATGACATATGGCGTCCTCCAAAACAGATCGACCTCACACTCCATTTTAGAACATAAGTTCGCATTAGTCAATCGATTTTCGTTCGAGTTTTCTAACCTAAACAACTGGTATATTGCCCAAAACGAGTCAATATTCTGGAAAAAATTCAGGCGTAGAGTTGGTTTGCAATTTGATCGAGTACCAGATCAATCCTGCTACGTTTGGACTTGCTTTCCGAACCCATTTCTATGGACATTGCCAATCCCAATAATGCTATGTCAGGTGGAAACTTGTTGGGGTCAGCAAGATTCATAGTCAAAAAAGGACAACAGAATAAGGCTGACTTTAAAATTTCACGCCAGTTATTCGGGAGCAAGTGTTCTGTGTTTAGTTTTTTAAATAAGGGAATCACCACTTGTTGCAGCTTACTTTGCAAAAACATCTCACGCACAGGATGTAAACTGTATTTATGTTCCACAGATAACACCCCGGCATGTTCTTGCAAATCTATTCGCAATTCCTTTGCCTTGATATGAGGGAAGTACATCCACATGGCAAATACATTATGAAATAGCGGCTTTGCTAAGTCTAATAAAGGCGAATGCCGTCCCGCAAATGCGGGGTCAAAATATAGAAGACTCGGCGGTTGGTCATCATCGCGAAAAAAGACATTACCGTTGTGTGCATCCCCGTGCCCAATCACTGAGACACCCGACATGTTTGGGTGCAAAACGCTTATTGCGCGTTGAATAATATCCTCTACGCTTTCCTCATACACCTGTCCGTTGATTATCCAGTGCGTGTTTCTGATTGCTTTCATTGAATATGAAGCATCCGGCAACATGATCTTTATATCATCACTGGTGGCTTCATCACCATAAAATCGGCTTAAGCGACCACCCGTAAGCCGATGATAGAAGAGTTGATGAATAGGTGATTTAGCCGCCTCTTCTTCTGATTGGGGCTGTAAGGTTCGAGTATATAAATCAAATAACTGCCTATCCGCTTCTTCCTGTGCTGTCGTCAAGGCTGTGAATTGATCATCATTTCCACATTCAATTGACCAAGCCAGATCAAATACCGAAATGCTTTCCACGATTTCGTAGATTAAGACTTGCCGCCCTACTTCAGTTGAACTAAAGATTGGACGGATAATAGGATAGCCAGCATCCGCCAATTTGCTGGCATTATAGTATTCGCCGATAACCGTATCCGGCTCGGTATGTGTCTTGAAGAAGAGAAGTTTTCCATCTTGCAGCGTGATATAGCCATTAAATGAATTCAGTGAAACCGCTAATGGTCGCAGCTCCACCTTTTCTACTTGGGGTGAATATACACCGCGCAAAAATGCGATGAGCAGTGCCTCTGCTTCTTCCTTATGTTCAAACTGTAAGGTTTGAATACGCTGAAGCAAATTGTCGCTCATAAGCCAATAATCTCATTGCGTTTACGGATTGCCATCGCATGGGCCGGGAAATCCTCATAGTCTGCTAAAGTTGTGGTGATGGCCTGTAATTTTGAGTACCCTTCTCGCGACAGATACCCTACCCCACTTCGCTTTAGAAAGTCATGAACACTGACTGATGAAAAGCTGCGTGCAAATCCGCCGGTCGGCAAAATCGCATTTAACCCCAAGCAATAATTGGCTGTTGGAATCGGCGTTAGCTGCCCAAGGAGAATCTCGCCGGCATTCTGAATCTTGTTGAGTGTAATAAACGGTTCTGCCGTTAAAACTTCCAAATGCTCTGGCGCATAATCGTTTACAAATTGGATCGACTCGTCCAAGCTGTTTGTGAGCAAAACGCCGCCATAATTCGACAGAACGTTCTTTATGAAAGCTTGCCGCCATTCGGGAAGTTCTGCAATATAACCCGGCAGGACATCTAACACTGCCTGTGCAATCTCTCGACTGTGCGTTACAAGGATTGCAGCCGATTCTGGGCCATGTTCTGCTTCAACAAGTAGATCCAAGGCAGCAAGTCGCGGATCAACAGTTTCATCAGTCAGAATGATTGATTCGCTGGGACCAGCCGGTAGGCCTACATCAACCGTACCATAGAGTAAGCGCTTCGCTGCGGAGACATAGCTGCTGCCGGGGCCGATAATCTTACTCACCTTGGGAATGGTTTCTGTACCATACGCCAAAGCTGCAATTGCCTGCATACCCCCGACAACGTATACATCCTCTATGCCGCAAATTTCCGCAGCAACGAGTGAACCAGCATCCGCCTTACCGTCCGGTGTAGGAGGTGTAACAACTGCTATCTTCGGCACACCGGCAACTTTCGCTGGCGTAGCCAACATTAACATAACCGAGGGGAAGGCTCCCTTTCCGCGTGGAACATAAAGACCTGCACTGGCTATAGGCGTAATACGCTCACCAGCCATTATTCCGGGTTGTACTTCAGTAAACCACATGGACTCAGGCATTTGTTCTGCATGAAATTTAACAATATTGTCGTGGGCTTTTTCGATTGCATCTATAACATCAGCATTCAGAGCGTTGCGAGCATCATCAAAGTCTTTTTTTGTGGCCCGTAACATGCTGGCACTAAAATCTTTGGCATCAAATTGTTGGGCAAACTTAACGACAGCAGCATCTCCACCAGTACGAACTTGATCGATAACATCTTGTGCGAGTGGGAAAAGTTGCTGAATATCGGTCTCAGCTCGCCGCATCAAACGCGCCAATTGCTCCGGCGCGAGTTTACTGAGTTCCAAAAACTGAATCATGCAGAATAACTCCTTATAAAAACAAAACGTGGGGTTATTCAAGAACCTCACGTCAACAAATCATGTCGATTTCAAAGCGCTTGAATTAGATTTGTGGGATCGTTTCATGAACGATTTCAGAGCGCCGATGGATACCATCCCATCGAATATCTGGAACAAGTAGTGAACGTTTCTCAAAAATACGGTCACGATTTTGCAGCAGGTCATTTATCATCAGTTTGATCTCGTTGCGGAGATTGCCGGATGGTTTATAGCCAAGCTCGATCAAATGACGACGATCCGGGTTGTAATAGTGTTTATCCATTTCCTTGCGTGGGTTATCATAGTGCCGAATATCGACCGCTAAGCCTTCACCTTTGGCAACTTCTTGTACGATTTTTGCCAATGATTCAAGGTTATGCGTTTCTTCAAACTGGTTAAAGACTCGATATTCACCGACTCCAGCCGGATTTTCTATACATAATGTAATGCACTGCATCGAATCACGTAATGGTAGAAACCCCCGTGTTTGCGATCCACCACCAAAAAGGGTAAGGGGATGTCCAATTACTGCTTGACAACAAAAACGGTTGATGGCTGTACCGAAACATTGATCGAAGTCGAGACGGGTAGCAAATCCGGGAACATTCTCCATCTCATCAATTTGTGTTCCAAAAACAACCCCTTGCATAATATCGGTTGCACTTAAACCCCAAACGCGACAGGCAAACATGGTGTTGTTGGAGTCGTGGACTTTACTCAGATGGTAGAAGCTATTGGCTTGGCGCGGAAAGGGTAAATTATCTTTCCGGCCTCGATATTCGATCTCAAAAAAGCCTTCGGGTATGTCGACATTAGGAGTGCCGTATTCCCCCATTGTCCCAAGTTTGACGAGATGGGCTGTCGGACAAGTTTCTTTGATAGCCCAGAGCAGGTTCAAACTGCCTACAACGTTATTTTGCTGCGTGTAAACAGCATGTTCCTGATCCATCATCGAATAGGGTGCTGATGGCATCTCGGCAAGATGAACAATAGCGTCCGGATGGAAATCAGACAGAAACGACTTCAAGAAATTATAGTCTTGCAAATCGCCTGTTCGGAATATGAGGTTTTGATTGTATCGTTCTTGAAATGCTTGCAATCGATCTTCAATTGATGCTATCGGTAGAGCGCTATGTCCGCCGATTTCTTCAACCCATTGTCGACGCAAAAATTTGTCTATACCCGCAACGATATGACCGCGTGCAGCAAGATATTGAGCCAACGGCCAGCCTAGATAGCCATCTACTCCAGCGATCAATACTTTCATTACGGTGCTCCAGACAAACTTGCATCAAATCTTTACCACTTGGACATAGCCGAGCGGTGATTTCGTCTATTTCTGCGTTGATTAGGACACTGAAGACAAATGCGCCTCAGGCTGGAATGTACCAAGGTAGCCTTTGGCTGCCAATAACTCGGCATTTAAGATGCTGCATCCAGCCGCGCCGCGAATGGTGTTGTGTGACAACGCGACGAATTTATAGCCCAAAATTGGACATTCACGTAAACGACCAATGGATGTTGACATACCATTGCCAGCATTGCGATCTCGCCGTGTTTGTGGGCGATCAACCTGTGGTAGATAATACAGAGGATGCTGTGGGGCGCTGGGCAGTTGTGCGACGACATCCGGCGCTGTGAATGTTTTCCATGTTTCGATCACTTCGTCCAAACCCGGTGTGGCATCGAGTGTGATTGAAACGTTCACTAAATGTCCATCCACGACGGGCACACGATTGCATGATGCACTTACAATAGCGTTAAGCCAGCTCACATGTGCGTCATCATATGCACCGAGCATCCGCAATGTCTCGGTTTCAAGCTTTTGCTCATCACCCCCAACATAAGGGATCATGTTGTCCAAAATGTCGAGTGAAGCGACCCCCGGATAACCTGCCCCGCTGATAGCCTGTGCGCTAACAATCAACATTTTACTGATGCCGAATTTGCGAAGAGGTGCTAAAGCCATTACTACTGGCATGGCTGTGCAGTTTGAATTTGCGACTACTGCGCCAGTTTTCCATCCGCGTTTTTCACGTTGAATATCAATGAGTCGGACGTGGTCATAGTTGGCTTCTGGTAATAGGAGCGGAATATCTTCAACCATACGGTTTACAGATGCATTTGTACAGACGACATGTCCGGCTTCTGCCAATTCAATCTCTCGCTCCTCAGCCGCTTCTTTCGGTAAAGCCGAAAAGAGAAGTGGAGAGTCGAATTGTCCATCAAGTGGCTTTACAGTCAAATTTGCAACTGAGTCAGGTACGCTACCGTCTAGCACCCAGTTCGTGATTTCACCATACGGTTGCCCTGCGCTTCGGCTGGAACCAATGACTTCGGCCACATAAAACCACGGATGATTTTCCAACAGTTGGATAAAACGCTGACCTACAGCACCTGTAGCGCCGAGGACTGCCACACCAAGTTTCTGCATATCTAACCTTTTTAACTAAATACCAACAGTCTCATTGCCTGTTTTCACGGCTGGATAAGAACCCAGCATCTTTACAAAGGAGGCGCGTTGCAAAAGTCTGGCTAACGCCTCCTGGCAGACTGGATCTTGCCAATGGCCTTCGAAATCGAGATAAAAGACTGGCTCCCAAGGGCGATTACGACGTGGACGCGATTCAATTTTGGTGAGGTTTAACCCCCTAGTCGCAAATTCACCAATACAATCGTAAAGGGCAGCCGGACGATGTCGTGTCGCGAAGATAAGTGAGGTCTTATTGTACTCACCTTTTGGTGGATCGTCGTGACCAAGTACCAAAAAACGCGTGTAATTGAAGGTTACATCTTCAATTTGCGTTGCCAAAATATCTAATTTGTAAAGTTCGCCTGCTAGTTCACTAGCAATTGCGCCTACACCGGGCATTGGATTTGTTGCAAGATCTTGTGCCGAACCGGCTGTATCATACCAAGGAACCGGCTTTAAATTGTGCCGACGTAAAAATTGATCACATTGCGCTAAGGCTTGAGGATGTGATCGAACCGAATGCAAATCTTCAATCTTTTGGCCGTTTGTCGTCACTAAAGCATGATGTACATGCAAATAGACTTCCGCCTGAATCAAGAGATCATAATCCATGAGCAACTCGTAAGCTTGGCTTACAGCACCGGCCAATGCGTTCTCGATAGGCATAATTGCGTATTTCACCTGACGAGATTGAATGACAGCAAAAAGATCTTGAAGTGTTTCACAGGGCTCCACCTCAACCGAATTACCAAAAAACTGACGGAGAGCCTGCTCGGAATATGCGCCGTGAATACCTTGAAATGCAACCGTATCTGTCACGTACTCTAACTCTCAATCTATGAAGGATGAAATATGAACTATCGTACTTGCGGGTACTGCGAGATAGTAGCATATGACCCTATACGCGTCAATTACCGCATACAAGTGTCATTTGACAAGGAACTTGCTGAAATGATAGACTTTTTATGATTGCAATCATAAAAATTGTGTTGAGGTGTGCATCATGCAAGAAACCCGCCAATATATCCTCGACATTCTGAGAGTAAAAAAACAAGCAACAGTTGATGAATTGGTGGATGATTTAGAAAAGCGCCGTGGCACATCCATTACTGCGGTAACTGTTCGACATCATTTGAACGAACTCCTCAAAGAACAACTGATTACGACCGCTGAACTCAAACATCGCGATTCTCCGGGGCGGCCACAACATGTTTATGTACTTACAGGTGCCGCTCTTGAACATTTCCCTAGTAATTATCAGCCACTCGTTACCCATTTACTTGAGCAACTGACAAATTCTCTATCAAATAATCAAATCAATGTGCTATTTGAAGGTGTTGCAGATCGTATGGCTATAGACGCATCTATTCCATACTTATCGACTATCGAACGACTGAATTATGTCGTGACCTATCTGAATGATCATGGATACAATGCAAATTGGGAGCATGGTGAAGATGGTTTTATCTTAAATACAACCAACTGCCCATATCACCAGCTAGCCGAGGGCAATCGAACATTGTGCGAGATGGATATGCGCCTTGTTTCATCATTATTAGGTATAGCCCCTCGTTTAGTATCACGGATTTCTGATGGTGATGCTGCCTGCTCGTACTTTATTCCGGACAAAACAGTTGCTTCAACGTGATTGTTATGATTACGGTCAGGGTAATCGCATCAAAATAAGGAAGAAGGGATAATGGGGCAAAAAGGGAAGCCTCATGTCGGACAAGTTGAAAACGAGTATCGAAGAATGTTTCGAAAATGTAGCTGATCCA
>JACDGI010000704.1 GCA_013821665.1 Anaerolineae bacterium | reverse complement strand
GTGCAAGCCTTAGTCGCGCGGGGTGCTGTGGCGGGTGGCATTGTTCGCTGAAGGCTCATTTAATTTGGATCGGCACTTCGATTGAGTCTTGACCATCCGGTGTGGTCAAGCGCACACCGCTGGTAAAGTCATATAAGCCAATCTGCAAGCGATAATCACCGGCAGGGGTATCATCCGGCGCGGTAATTGTAATGTCACCGCTGATATGCAATTCCGCTGGATCGTTCCATTGCAGTGTCAGGTAGCGCGGCGTAGTCGGTGCGCCATCATATTGGGCAATGGGAGTCTGGTCTTTAGCAGCCGTCAAATGAACGAAGACCGAATAATTGGATGTCGGTGGATGCACGGCTTTCCAATAAAAACGCAGATTGAACGATTTGCCTGAAGCCGTAGGAGCCAGATCGTAGCCCACGAATTGGATTTGATTACCGAGTACCACACCGCTTGGGTTTTCAGGTGGAAGCATCCGGTAGAAATACACGGTTGAGCCTGCGCTCGGTGCTTGCGGATGAATGACTTTAATCGGCTGGAGCTGATCGACAAAGGCACGGAAATCCGGCGTATCGAGTGTTTTTCGATCATCGTCGGTGAAGGTATAATAGGTAATGCCCCGTTTAGCATAATCAGCAGGCATGCTTCCCGGCGTATAGTCTTCGGTCCACCACTTGAAATCCGTTTGTCCGTTATAACCGCTCCACGGACGGTTCCATGTGAAGGTGATGGCGCTGGTGGTTGGTGTCATAATCAGTCCGTCGGCGGGCAGACTGATGTCGCTCCATGTCCATAGTTGGTAAACGATATTGGGTGGTATAAAGCGTACGACCAGCGCCAAATCGCCAGCAAGCGTCGGCACGATCCACACCACCAGACTCAACATGGCAGCTACCCGCGCTAATGGTCTTGAGAACGTGCGCCAACGGTGCATCACCAAAGCTAAGGCCACACTCCACAGCAATATAACCGCCATGACTCCCGGCATCACATGTCGAATTTCGCCACCGGCACGCCCACCGGTGTCACTGACCAGTGCTGACAGCGGCACGACCGGCAGCGTATATAGAACCAGCGAAACGATAAAGGGTGACACATGAATTTTTTTAGCGCGGGGCAGCACCAGCAGCAGACTGCCAGCCGCTAACGCCAGTGCGACGACACCCAATGGAGCGATCATCGTCCGCAAATTATCCCAATTGCGTGCCGCATTCAACAGCAGGTGTATACCATTTTGTTGAGCCGCTTTTGCCTCGCCGTTGGTCAGTGGATGGTTCGTAATGCTGTATAGCAGCAGCCCCGCTGTGAGCGCACCCACCACGCCAATGATGATCCACCAGCGCAGCGCACCCGGTTTCCGTTGATAGGTCAGCCAGACCATCGCCCCCAGCGGCGGAATCAGCGCGTAAATTGGCACATATTTGGTGTAGATGGCACCGATAGCCCCAATGACTCCCACCAGCACCCAGCGGAAGGACTCCTGCTTGAAAGCACGAGCTGCTCCCCATAAAGCCGCCGCGCACATCAGATAAACCAATGGATCAGGGATAGCAAGGCTGTTAAATTCGAGGATCGGCACGGCCAGCGCCCACGCCAAGCCAGCCAGTGTTCCGGCTAACAGGCCACCGATCACTTGCCCCGTATCGAACAACAGCGCGGCGGTCAGGATGCCGAAGCCCACCGACAACAAGCGCGTCCAAAAGACCACCGTGCCGGATGCGATCCAGCGCCCGCCCTCAGCCTTATCCAGCGCCGATTGAACGCCCATTTCGCCCCACACGAACAGGGGTGGATACGAACCCAACCAGTCGCCGACCCGTTCAGCGCCATAGGCTTCGCCAAGTGGAGCGCCACGCCAATCCAACGCCAGCATATACATATTCAGTTCGTCAGCGTAGTCCGTGAGCGGCAAAAACCGTTCGAATGTGAGAAGCCGTGCGAGCGCTGCGACCACCAGAACGGCAATAAACAGCATCACTCGTTTTCGGTGTCTGAACCATGACATAAGACAATGACCTAAATTGCTTCCTGCCTTAGATAGTCATTGTGGATGAGAGAACATATAGAGCTATATATAGAACTCGTTAGAGCTTTCTCATAATCCGAATTGAACCTTTTCGAACCTAACGAATATCACGCTGTCGACATCTTCACAAAATCATGAACCAATCCCATTGACTTCAAAATTGTGCGCTGCGGTTGTGGAAAGAGAGGCACAGCCGCCGCAGGTTCAACCGCTTCAAGCTGGCTGACCACAAATGGCTTGTTGTGCCACACGAGTTCGCAGTGACCTGCCGCCTTCACATTTTGATACCAATCGACTTGCGGCCCGTAGGTGAGCGCGATCAAAAATCCACCTTGGATGGGGAAGGCCATGATCGGTGTCTCATAGGCTTTGCCACTCTTACGCCCCAGATGCTTGACGAGGGCAAACGGGCCAAACGGCAGATACACCAACTTCCGCAGCAGTTTATTCAAGAAGCGCTTATTAAAGTAACGGATTTGATTCATCATTTGGACTTCCTCTTTCTTAAAGTGATTGAACGTTCAGTCAGCGAAAGAACTAAAAAAAGTGATCAGGCTTGGATACCATCCATAATCGTTGCCACAAATTGGGGGATCAGCAGTTCAAACGGTTGCTCTAATAACAGTAAAATCAATAGACTGCTAACCAGCATATGCACCGTCACCAGCGGCTCATGTGGCTTGAGTTCACCCGCCGCGATCCATCTTTGAAAGGTGTCTTGCAAACGCGCCACCACTGTCGCACGAAACGAAACCACCACTGCCAGCGAACTGGCACGGGGTGATAAAAGTTCGCGTGCCAGCAAGCGGATCACAGCCCGTTTTTGCCCCATAATAGCCGCCATGCCGTTCGCGAAATGCTGCAAACCCTCGCGCGCGGGTAAATCCGACATTTGCTCGATGACCGCTTCAAACTCCGGTAGTGGGCTGTAGCGTTGGAAAACCGCCGCCAATAAATCATCCTTGCTGGCGAAATAGTGATAGATCAGTCCGGGCGCGATATCCGCTTCGGCAGCCAGATCTTTGATGCTGACGTTTTCCACGCCGCGCTCGGCAAACAAAGCCAGCGCAATATCCAGCAGTTGTGTGCGGCGGCTTTCAGCTTGTAGATCACGTTGTGTAGGCTGCTTCATCTGTTATTCATCAAGTTGACTGAATGATCAGTCAGTGAAATTAAACTGAGTTTAGTACAAAAAGGTTTATACTGCAATCAGCAGCAATGATGCCGGATCATATTGACCCTTTGTGACCCCAAAAGAAATTGATATAGTAGTTCTATCAGCCAATGAAAGACCTTCAAGTGAATAATACTATGAACCCAACCGAACGAACGCTTATCGAAGAACTCCATCATCCCGATAAAAATGTGCGCAGTCAAACGGCACTAACCATCGGCAAGCTGAGTGACGCGGCTATGCTCACCCCGCTGCTCGACGCGCTGATGACCGAGACGGATATGTATGTGCGCGAGGACATTACTTGGGCATTGGTGCGTATCAAAGAGACTGCCTTGCAACCCCTGATTAAACTGCTGGATGACGCAAACCCTTCCACGCGCCACCTTGCCACCCATGTTCTCGGCAAAATTGGTGGGCATGAGGTTTACGATCCACTGATTCACGCGCTGCATGACACCGAACCGCAAGTGATTTCAAAGGCGGCTTTCGGCTTGGCACAAATTGGTGATGATCGCGCCATCCCCGAATTGGTGCGCTTGGTGGGACACGAGAACCGCGAAGTCGAAACCATGCTCATGAGCGTGTTAGAGCGCTTTGGAACCATTCCCGTTCAACCTTTGATGGAATTGATGAACAACGAACGTTGGCAGGTACGCGAACAGGCCACCGATATATTGGGGCAAATTGGCGATGAGCGAGCTTTACCTTTATTGATTGAAGCGCTCAATGATGAAGAGTGGCAGGTGCGTTTTTCGGCGGTCACGGCGCTAAGCTATATGCCCTCAGCGACCACAAAAGCGGCACTCCAACAGATGCTCGTTGATCCTGACCATCGTGTGCAGACGCTGGTATCCAAAGTACTCAAGCAGGTGAAATTTAGGAAGCGATGACCATTTATAGCTTTTCAAAATATCGCCGCGCAGAGCTGCGACGTGCTGTAAAACGTGCCGAGCCAACGATTTTCGAAGATCTTATCCGATTTCTTCAAGCTGATTCTCGTGCATTTGGTTC
>JACDGI010000703.1 GCA_013821665.1 Anaerolineae bacterium | reverse complement strand
CTCATACTCTTCGGCATATTGATGATCCGCAGCGCCACCATCGGCGCGATTGACCCCGACATCGTTAGCCGTGTACCTGACCAAATACGATATGCCATTATCGGCCTCGTATTAGTCTTCGTATTGGCAGCAGTTGATTACCGCTTACTCGGCGGGATGCATATCTGGCTATACATCATCATGGTCGGCCTCTTAATTCTGGTGCAATTTCTAGGTGTTGTCGGTGATGCCGGTTCACAACGTTGGATTAATCTCGGCATCCGCATTCAGCCTTCCGAAATCGGCAAAATCATTATCATCATCACGCTTGGGCATCATCTGACCCAGCATTATGAGCAATTGAGCAGTATCCGTGCAGTCTTCATGTCCTTGTTGCATATGTCGATCCCGACAGCGCTAATCTTCATTCAACCGAACCTCGGTACAACCATCGTATTTATGGTGATCTGGTTCGCGATGGTCTGGGCTGCCGGGTTGCGTCTGCGTCATATCGGCTTCTTCATTGCGATTATTCTGATCGTCGCGCCCATCATCTGGACGCAAATGAAGCCCTATCAAAAATCCCGTATTACCACCTTCCTAAGCCCTGAAAGTGACCCCGAAGCCTTTTACAACATTCTCCAAGCCCGTATTAGTATTGGTTCGGGTGGTTTTGGCGGAAAAGGTTATGCCAACGGCACACAAAGTCAACTTCGATTTTTGCGTGTTCGTCATACCGACTTTATTTTCAGTGTCATTGCCGAGGAATTTGGCTTTGTAGGTGGGGTTGCAGTCATGCTCCTAATCAGTGTTGTCATTCTGCGGATATTACGAGGGGCAAGGAATGCCGTTGATCCCTTAGGCAGCCTAATTTGTTATGGCGTAGCCGCCATCATCTTCTTCCAGACAGTTGTATCAATCGGTATGAATCTGAACATGCTGCCCGTCACAGGCTTGACCTTGCCCTTTATCAGTTCTGGCGGCACCTCGCTCCTATCCATCCTCGCGGGGATTGGGTTAGCGGAAAGCGTGATTATTCGTGGTCGTAAGCTTTGAACCGCTACCCTACAAATAGTGCCTCCTTTATTGTAAAATATTAGGCCGCATTCACTCTGTTCAGGAGTATTTCGTGACCGACT
Organism: Anaerolineae bacterium; assembly: GCA_013821665.1. Classification (GTDB taxonomy): domain Bacteria; phylum Chloroflexota; class Anaerolineae; order Aggregatilineales; family Phototrophicaceae; genus CFX2. The sequence goes on along the minus strand of JACDGI010000703.1, from coordinate 3,088 downwards.
CAACATCTCGCCCCGTGCGGGTGCGCTTTGCACCCAGCCCAACAGGTTCGCTTCACATTGGAGGCTTACGAACAGCGCTCTTTAATTGGCTGTTCGCGCGTCACCACAATGGTACGTTCATCTTACGTATTGAAGACACTGACCAAACACGTTTTGATCCGACAGCCTTACAAACACTGACGGAAGCATTGAAATGGGCAGGTTTGGATTGGGATGAGGGGCCAATAGTGGGTGGTTCATACGGCCCATATGTGCAGTCGGAACGGCTTGCGCTTTATCAAGAGTGGGCAAAATGGCTGCTTGACAACGATAAAGCCTACAAAGCCTACGAAACACCTGATGAATTGAAAAAAATGCGCGATGACATGATAGCTCGTAAATTGCCACCGGGTTATAACCGCCAGCATCGCAATCTCACAGCCGAACAACGTGCTAAATTCGAGGCCGAAGGTCGCGCCTATGTGGTGCGCTTCAAGATGCCACTCGAAGGCGAAACCGTAGTACAGGATGCTGTACGTGGTGAAGTACGCTTCGAGAACGATAAGCAGCAGGATACAGTGTTGTTGAAAGCGGATGGTTTCCCGACGTATCACATGGCGCATGTAGTCGATGATCATTTCATGGAGATTTCGCACGTCTTGCGTGCTGTTGAATGGCTCCCATCGTTGCCTATACATTGGCAGCTATGGGAAGCATTTGGCTGGGAACCGCCAATCTATGCCCATTTGCCAGTGATGCTCAACCCCAATGGCAAGGGTAAGATGAGCAAGCGCAATCCACCTGTAGATAAATTTGGCAATATCATTCCGGTAATGGTGCATGATTATATTGGGCGTGGCTACCTACCGGAAGCCTTGGATAACTTCCTCGCGAATATCGGTTGGAGCTTCGGTGATGAGCGCGAAGTTTTCAGTATGCCCGAAGCCATTGAACGTTTCGACTTGGGGCGCATTAACCCTGCCAACAGCGCTTTCCCACCAGAAAAGTTGGATTGGCTCAATGGTGAGTATATTCGCGCCCTTCAGACCGAGGATTTGGCACGCCGTTTAAAACCATTCTTCGAAAAAGCTGATCTTGAGGTCAACACAGAAGTCTTGCTCAAGGTTACGCCACTCGTTCAAACCCGTATTAAAACACTGAGTGAAGTGGTCGATCTGGCTGGATTTTTCTTTCACGAAGAATTTATCCCTCCACAGGCGGATAAATTAGTACAAAAGAAAATGGACATCGCCCAAACCATTACAGCCCTGAAAAAAGCTAGGGAAGTCCTTGCCAATCTGAATGAATTCACTTTTGATGCTCAGCATTCAGCCATCGAAAACTTGGCGAAAGAACTGGGTCTTAGCAACGGTCAACTTTTCGGTACCTTACGCGTTGCCGTTACCGGTCAACAAATCTCAACGCCTGTGTTTGAGACGATGGAAATTCTCGGCAAAGAAGAATCGCTAGCCCGTATCAAGTTGGCTATCGATAGCCTTAATAATCCAGAGCAAAAAGCGTCTTAGTCAACTCTTGAAATGAGGATGTGTGCGTGATAATATGCACACACCTCAATAGTGGGGGATAGTTCAACGGCAGAACCGCAGGCTCTGAACCTGTTAATCTTGGTTCGAATCCAGGTCCCCCAGCTTTTCTTCAAAAACACCCAAACACAATATGTAGGGTGTTTTTTGTTCCTGAAGATATTCGAATCCACTTGAGGTAATATCTCAAAGCATTAATGTTTAAGTATCAAACAATTCTATCTTGCCCAGCCCTATCCAATAAAACTAATCCGAGCATAATTTGACAGTTAATCACTGAGTCGAAATGCATATGATTGTCTTTTGATTTTTTCATAGTCGAATCTAATTGGATCTTGGGCAAAACTGATGATTCATATAAGACAGCAACATAAGCTCAACATTCAGAAGTTCGAATCCTACCTCCCCAATTGCAAGCGAAAAAGCACTTGAAAAGTTATTTCAGGGGCGTTTTTCTTTCTCTCACCAATGTTTGAACCCTATCTTCTACAATAGATGAAATAATGCTCTGTCCACATCAGTAAATTCTTGCTTTCCGAATCATGTCATTAGGTAAAGATCAAACCTCGTATCTGACTTGTTTTTATTGTAATGATGTTATTGTTTCTCTTCTAATATTTGCATAAATTTACGAAAACTTCACACTAGAGGCATTATTATACATAGTTATGCGTTTACAATATAGAAAGAAACAATTAAGAATTGGGTTATTGGTATTTCATGCACTCATGTAAACCTGCGATTCACTTAACGTTAACGGTTACGGCATTGTGTTTTCTTCTTTTAGTCGGTTTCTCTCAATCTGCTCATGTATTAGCAGACGACCCACCGACTGAAACACCAACTTCGATTCCGACTGAAATACCACCGACGGTTGTTCCGACAGATACCCCACTTCCAACCGAGACTTCTACACCTACCGAAACGCCGACGGAATTTCTGTCACCCAGCCTTACTCCGTCCCTAACGCAGACCGATATTTTTACCGAAACGCCCACCAACCAAATCACACAATCAACACCGTTACCGTCTCTTACGCCAAGTGCGACGGCAACTTACGCAGTCAGCCCAACGTTAACCAGCACTATGACGATGACCGCGACACAAGATATATCGCTGACACCAGAACCACCTCTTAGCCTGTCCTACAGCGATAATTTTGACAGGGGCGATTTCTCTCATTGGAATTTGGGCGCAGGTTGGTCGCTTGTCGCACATGACAGCGGTTATGCCCTTCAGGTTTTCAACAGCAGCACCATCGCCAAATACACTTCAAGCAACTTATCCGACGTTGTCGCCCAATCAATCTTTTTATTGGATAACGGCACAGCACGAATTGTGGTGCGCCAGACAGCGACAGCCAGTTATGCCGTCACGCTCAGCGCTGCCGGGCAAGTTAACTTATATCGCTCGGGTATTCTGATGCAAACGGCAGCTTTTTCACCCTCCGTGTATGGTCAGTGGCGAACACTGCGCCTGTCTGCCGTGTCAGATACCTTACGTGTTGCGGTCGATGGCATCCAAGTTATCGTATTACGGGATGTGTCACCCTTACCAGCCGGAAC
>JACDGI010000051.1 GCA_013821665.1 Anaerolineae bacterium | reverse complement strand
GACGAGCTTTCGGTTGGTTAAGAGGTGAGATTTCAGTCATGGTGATTTTCTTTCGTATCCTTATCATCAGCGGGCAGTTCAAAGATATTCAGCAAACTGTCAAGAAAGGCAAAACGCGAGGCCGCATTAACGGTGGCATTGTTAACGGAGTCAGCCGCTTTGGTGGCTCGATCAGCGACGGATTGTGTCAATTCGTTCATCTTTTGCAAGGGTTTTACAGCGGCGCGATTGGCACGGCTCATGAGGAAAATACCTACGATAAGCCCTATACAAATGACTGTTGAGCAAATCAGTGATGGGCAGAAGACCATCACCGTCACAATCCAATCCGCCAGCAGACTCACCTGTAATTGGCGTTGGAGCAGCAGAACCCCCACAATTCCAAGCAGCACTATGAAGACCGTCACTAGCAACGGTACAATCATGTACAGTAAAGTTTCACGACGAAACTCGCGAATGTATTCCTGCTTAGCGGGTGATGGTGTCATACTGTCTCCATTCAAGATCGTGAGGCGATTGTAGCCGCAGCCGATAAAAACCTCAACATCCATCAGGACAATTATGGACGACAATTTACCTATAAAGCAACGCCTCTATATCCGGTTTGGTAAATTTGACGCATTGATTTACACCAGCAACCTCGATGTCGCGAAAACATGGGAGCGTGTGCTACGGCGAGCAAATCTACCGATTCTGTATTCACAGGGGTTTAATACACGGCCACGCATCATCTTAGCGTCGGCACTGCCGCTTGGTATATCCAGCGAATGCGAGATCCTTGATGTGTCGATGCGGGAGCCGATTGAACTGGCAGGTGTCGCTGAGCGCATTCAAGCAACCAGTCCAGCGGGGCTGCGTATTTACGACATCACCGAAGTTCCTGTACGCAGTGGTACGCTGCCAACACGCGTCCGCAGCAGTGAGTATCGTATTCACTTTGAAGATGGCATCGACCAACCTGATTTACAAGCGCGGATCGACAAGCTGATCGGCTCGGACACAATGTTCAAAACAAAAGAAGTTAAGGGTAAGCCGATTAATGTCAATGTGCGCCCATTGGTATATGATTTGCACATTGATGAAAATGGCGATTTGATAGCCCATTTGACCGTCGGCGACCGCGGCAATGTTCGCCCTGACGAAATTCTAACTGAAATGGGACTAGCAGAGCCTGTCGTTAGCATTCACCGCTTCCGACTGCATATTGACCCTAATCCCACATAAAAGCGCTTACGACAGAAAGAGCATCCAACTATGAACGATATGGTCACAATTTCCCCTGAAGTACAAGCCGCACTGGCAGAGCATAAAGCTGTTGTGGCACTTGAATCGACTTTAATCACACACGGACTGCCCTACCCAACCAATGTTGAAACGGCGTTGGCGATGGAAGCAGCCGTCCGCAAAAGTGGGGCTGTGCCGGCCACAATCGCCATCCTCAAAGGCAAGATCACTGTAGGCGTTTCAGCCAGTGAGATTGAGCGATTGGGAGCGCTGCCCTATTCGAGTGTCCGCAAATGCAGCCGACGTGATTTACCAATTGCAGTCGGGATGGGCGAAGATGCGGCTACGACTGTGGCGGGTACGATGATTGTGGCGCATATGGCAGGTATTCGGGTTTTTGCAACCGGTGGCATTGGTGGTGTCCATCGTGGCGCACCATTTGATGTATCCGCAGATTTAATCGAACTCGGACGCACACCTGTGGCGGTGGTTTGCTCTGGCGCGAAGTCGATCCTCGATTTACCACTGACGCTAGAAGTGTTAGAGACACAAGGCGTACCGGTTTTGGGATTTGGCACAGAAACATTACCGTCGTTTTACACACGTAACAGTGGCCTGCCGATTGATGCCTGTGTCGAAACACCAGAACAAGCCGCACAGATTATTGCTGCTGCCCAAAAGATCGAGGCCAAGCATGGTATTTTGATTACTGTGCCCGTGCCTGAAGTCGATGAATTGCCATCCGCAACTGCCGAAAAAGCGATCCAACAAGCCACGGAAGAAGCGGCTGCTCAAGGGATACATGGAAAAGCGGTTACACCATTTGTACTGAACCGTGTTTCCGAATTGACCGAAGGCGAATCACGACGGGCAAACGTGGCGTTATTGGTCAACAATGCACGGACAGGTGGCTTGATTGCGGTTGCGCTGAGCAAGTTAGGTTAGCAATGACCAGCGTTCAATCTCCGAGTCTGGTGGGTGTCGGGGCAGTATTCATTGATGACATTGTGCTGCCAAGTGGGCAAACCTATATGGCGCGGCTGGGTGGCGGCGTTGTCCATGCACTGATGGGCGCAAGCATCTGGGATGAACGCCCCGGTATTGTGGCAACTGTCGGTCAAGGGCTGCCTGATGCGTCGTCACAAGTGCTTCATCAGCATTTGGATACACGGGGTCTGGTTCAGCTCGACATTCCTCAAATACGAGCATGGCAGTTATTTGAAGAAGATGGCACACGGCGCGAACTGTACCGTGTTAAAGAAACGCTACCTTTCATTCGAGGTGCTCAACCGGAACATTTTCCAGAGGCTTATGCTGAAAGTCAGGGTTTTTATCTCTTGCAGGGCACTGAGGAAATCCGAAGATGGCGCAATGCACTGAAGGGGTTTGTTTTGTGGGAACCGTTGCAACAGATTATGACCAACGAAAACGCGGCTTCCATTCGGGCCGTGCTGCATGATTGCCCCATTGATCTCATCTCACCCAATCTAGTTGAAGCTCAAGCTGTCTACGGCGAGCGATCACCCGACGAACTGGTGAATGCTATGCTAGACGATGGGGCACAATGTGTAGCGTTGCGGATGGGTGCCTTGGGTTCGATTATCGGCGACGAAGAGGGCAATCGACATCATATCGGTGCTGTGACCGTAAACTCAATGGTTGATCAAACAGGTGCAGGGAATACCTATTGCGGTGGGTTGCTGGCAGGACTGGTACAAAACAAATGTCTGCGTGAGGCAGGTGCAATGGCAGCAGTCTCGGCCTCTTTTTGTTTAGAACAAGTCGGAATCCTCAACCCTGCGTTTGTCAACACAAATGACCGTGACAGGCGACACGATCAAATTTTATCGTCCACCGCTATTTCCCGCTGACGGCAGGCTCCGCGCCCTTGGATTTACCCGTCCATGTATGACGTGTGACAACATGTAAGGTCAGTTGTTCCATCGTGCTAAAACGACGCTGGCAATAGGGACATGTGCAAGGCAACTCTGGAGTCACTGGTGCGTTGTTGGATGATGTATTCTTAGAGTTGGACAATTTAATAACTCAATTCTAAATGCAGTTTTGCCTGTATGACTCATTATAATTTCCAGTCATCTACAAAAGCATAAAGTTTTAGCGTTGGGCTGCTCAAAAGCGAATAATGGGATCATTATCCCATTCGGGCAACACGCCAAACAGAGCCGACCTTCCTATTTGGATGTAGGCTAAGTGATGCTTATTTGCAGACTCGTAAATATCAATTCAAACGCAATGCTTTAAACAGCACGTTTTTAAATAATCAATCTTCAAAATAGTCCATTTAAGGGGAAACGCGCCAAACATCCAGCCCTTTATCGCAGCCAATAACTAAAGTTGTGCTGTCATGACTGAGACGAACCATATCTGGCTGGCGAGTACAAGGCCGATATTCCCCTAATTCAATGCGTTGACCTGTTTTAGTATCCCATGCTACAACAACAGGTTTTGAAGCGACATTAACACCAATGATGACACTCGCCGAAGAATTTAGCAAGAGATATGGGATATAAGAACCTTGCAATATTGCAACAATCTGATCTTTTCCCGAGTCAAAGGCCAGTAAGTGCAGGGCTTTTGACTCACCATCACGCCACGCGAAGAAGTGTCCGTCGGTTGAGAGCTGCCCTGCCCCCGGTAATTCATCCAATTGGGCAGTGGCAGTCACTTTACCTGTTTCCAAATTCCAGCGCTTCACTAAAAAATTTTGTGTGACCGTGACCGCAAAGGGCGGGTCAATACGCCCAATACGTAAAAATGAGTCGGGGTCATTTTCCGGGCCAGAGTCTAACTCGTGTACTGAATCGGGAGGCATTACTTCATTAGTGCGAAAGCCGTTAAACTCGGATGGTGTCAGATGTTGAACATAACGACCTCGCGTATAGTCCGCAGGTGATACCTCCAGCCATACGGATCCACTTTCCCAAATACGAAGCGGAACATCAGGGCTGTCAAAGCGGAAGTATTCAGTCCGGTGTATCTGGTAATAGTCGTAAGCGACGTAGTAAACGCCGCCTTCAACATGTGCCGAAACGACAGCCGAATCATTTACCCTGAAGGCGACATCCAGAACCGAAGTAGGCAAATTATCGCTGCCGAGAACGGAATAAAGATCAACGATCTTGCCTGTAGCATCGCCGATTGTAATTTCGCCTGATCGGTTCAAAACAGCCATTCGACTGCCATCTTGGTTGAGCGCAAACCACCCGTTGTCAATTTTAGCAACTTGTTCCTCCCACTTGTCAAAATCAATGTGGGTTACGGAATGCAGTTGATGGATATTTTCGGCAGTGATAACCGGATAGGTATCCTGTGCAGCGGTTGAAAATGCCAGTGAAAAACACGCTAAAACCAGTACAATAATCCGTGAGTTTTTCAAATGCTTTATATCCTTACCATTTGTCCGCTATAATGCACACAGTCGATTACGATGAGGTTTTATTTCTATCATGATGCAACCCAAAACGATTGAGCAGCAACTGAAGCGGATACTCCTCAAAGTAACCAAACCGGGTCGTTACGTTGGCGGTGAGTTTAACAGTATCGTCAAGGATTGGGATAGCATCGACTTTAAAGTGGCGTTAGCGTTTCCTGACATTTATGATCTGGGCATGTCCAACCTCGGCATCATGATTTTGTACGAACAAATCAATAATCAACCGGATATGCTGGCGGAACGCGTCTTCAGCGTATGGGATGACATGGAAAAATTGATGCGCGCCGAAGGCATCCCACTTTATTCGTTAGAAAATAAACACTCTCTACGTGAGTTCGATTTGTTGGGTATCAGTTTACCGTATGAACAACTCTTCACCAATGTGCTGAATATGCTGGATCTGGCAGGAATGCCCGTTCGCAGCGAAGACCGCGATTCCAGTTATCCAATGGTGATTGCGGGTGGACATGCTTGTTATAACCCTGAACCGATGGCAGATTTCATTGACGCATTTGTGATCGGTGAAGGTGAAGAAATTATCGTCGAAGTCGCGCGAACTGTACAGGCTATGCGCGGCGAAAGTCGTTACGATCAACTCCGTGCAATTGCTCGTATACAGGGTATGTATGTACCGCGTTTTTATGATGCAACCTACAACGAGGATGGTGTATTGATTGGCACTGTGCCGAATATGCCTGACACGCCGAAACGGGTACTCAAGCGCATTGTACCGACGCTGCCCAAGCCTTTCACCAAGTTTCTGATCCCGAATATCGACACCGTGCATAACCGCGCACCGATTGAAATTATGCGGGGTTGTACGCGAGGCTGTCGCTTTTGTCACGCCGGAATGATTACTCGTCCAGTACGCGAGCGCACTGTGGCGGAAGTGATGACTGCTATTCAGGAAATTATCACCAGCACCGGCTTTGAAGAGATTAGCTTGCTCAGTCTATCATCATCGGACTATGTGTACGTGCATGAGCTGGCGGATGCGGTTCACGAGAAATATGCCGACTCCGGTTTGAGTTTGAGTCTGCCGAGCCTACGCATCGAAAGCACGAGCGCGGATTTGCTGGACAAATTGGGTGATACACGTCGGGGTGGATTCACGTTTGCGCCCGAAGCGGCCACCGAGAAGATGCGCGACATCATCAATAAATATGTGCCGGATGAACAGGTGTTGGAGACAGCACGAGCCGTTTATTCACGCGGTTGGCGCACGATCAAACTGTACTTCATGATTGGACACCCAGAAGAATCATTGGAAGATGTACAGGCCATCGTCAACCTGTGCAAAGCGGTGCTGCGCGAGGGACAGAAGATCATGGGTAGTAAGGCGAACGTCAATGTAGGGGTTAGCACCTTTATCCCTAAGCCGCACACGCCGTTCCAATGGGTTCCGCAGGATACACATGTACAGGTGCGGGAAAAACTGCGTTTACTAGGCAATCAACTTAAGGGGCAGGGATTGCACCTGCGCTGGAACAGTATTGAAGACAGTGAATTCGAGGGCATCATGGCACGGGCTGACCGGCGTATGGGACGCGTTATCCAACGGGCATGGGAAGCAGGTTGCAAGTTCGACGCATGGCAGGAATTCCATCACCATGATGTATGGTTGAAGGCAATGGCTGACGAAGGATTAACACCGGAATTTTATACCCATCGGGAGCGCGGACTCGACGAAGTTTTCCCGTGGGATCATATTGATGCGGCTGTCCACAAGAAATTCTTGAGGGACGATTATTTGATGAGCATTAAGGGTGAGACGCGCGTAGACTGCCGGGATAAATGTTTTGCCTGTGGTATATTGCCAAAGTTCAAAGAAGAACGGTCACAAACCGAGCCGATGGCGTGGGAATGCCCTCCTGTTAAACCGATCAGTGAACGTAAGCGTGCAGGTGGTGATGGCGACCGTGTGCCGAACGTGGCGCTGTTGGGGTAACAAGTAAAATCTAGAACTTGAAGCCAAAGACTATCATTATCCTTGTAGTAATCTTGTTGATACTCATTTGTGGAGCATTCGTAGTCTCCTCTGTGCTGTTAATAATGGAATCATGCGCCAAAGGTATGTGTTTATAAAAGTGATAAAAAGTTACGACTGATTATCTTGCAGTAACTCCCAGTAAAGCGCTGACGGCTTTGGATATTCGTACTGTCTCTCCAATATATACAGCTTGATCTTCAACCCATCTGTGTAAACCTGTTATAATCCCGCCTACTTCGGAAAAGTGAGGGTGAATGCGAATTCGCGTAGAGGGACGTAAACCGCTCAACGGCACGTACCGTCCAGCGGGTAATACCAACGCAGCGATGGCTCTGCTGGCCGGAGCTTTGATGACCGATAAACCAGTGACGCTCCACAATGTGCCGCGTACCCTGAATATGCTGGCGATGTTGGCAGTCGCGGAAAAGCTCGGCGCAAAATTATCTTGGTCGGATGAAAGCACGCTCGTCGTACAAGCAGAACAGATTACGCGTCGGGCACTGACGTTGACCGAAACGGGCGGATTGGTTGGCATGATGTTGTATCTGCCACCGATTTTGACGCGCCGCCAGCATATACGCATTGAGATTGATTTCCCTTTGAACCGCATCCGCACCCATCTTGAAGCCCTGCAAGACTTGGGTATTCCAGTGGTCACAACGCCGGGTGCAATCGAATGTAAAGTAGCGGCGTGGGAAAAGCGTGAGATTATCCTGCCTCAAACCAGCGTCACCGCAACCAGCATGGTTATGATGCTGGCGACTTCCCTTGGTAAAGAGACTATTATTCACAATGCAGCCTGTGAGCCTCATGTACAGGAGTTGGCTAACCTGCTGTGCGAGATGGGCGCACATATTGAGGGGATAGGCTCGAATGTCCTGCGGATTATTGCCCCGCCGGAACTATCGGGGGGCGAGGCGACAATTGGCCCTGACCATATCGAAGCCGCGAGCGTGGCGGCGATCACAGCGTTGAGCGGCGGACGGGTGCAGATTGAAGGTACCCGCCGAAACGATATGCAGATGATTAGCAAAACCTACAAGCAACTCGGCATCCAACTGGATGTGGACGATGGGTTATTGTTTGTGCCAAAGCATGAAACCATTAGCCTTTCGAGCCGCGAGGAAGATGTCGATTTATCAGTGGAAACCTCGCCGTGGCCGGCTTATCCTTCCGACCTAAGCGCGATTGCCACGTTGATCGCGACTCAGGCACAAGGCACAGTTCTCATCCATGAAAAACTCTTTAACAACCGCCTTTTATTTGTGGATAAATTGAAGGCGATGGGGGCACAGATTGTGCTGTGTGATCCACACCGTGCGATTGTGGTTGGCCCTACGCCGCTGTATGGCATTTATATGGATACGCCGGATGTGCGTGCCGGTTTGGGCATGTTAGGGGCGGCGCTAGTGGCACAAGGCGAGTCGGTGATTGATAACGCGCAAGTGCTTGAGCGCACGTTCGCAGGTGTGCTGAGTAAGCTGAAGGCACTCGGTGCGCAGATTGAGATTGAGCCGTGAGAAGAGAGAAGTTACAAGAAGGCAGCTACAAGTTCAAAGATAAAGATCAAATTCAAGCAAATAGTCTGATTTTTCGTGTCGGCTCATGAGTGATTCAGCGATTACATTTACGACGATACAGGGCATTCGCACGGCTGAGGCGATTATCGGTGAGGGCAAGCCGGTGGTCATGCTGCACGGATGGGGATCAAACCTCAAACTCGTGACACCCTTGGCGGAAAAACTAGCACCAATGGGCTACAAATGCTATGTACCAGATTTGCCGGGGTTCGGGCAAACATCTGCGCCAAATGTGGGCTGGTCGGTACACGAGTATGTGAAATGGGTTATGGACTATGCTGATGTGCAAGGTTTGGATCAGTTTTATCTATTTGGACATTCCTTAGGTGGACGATTAGGGCTGGTACTTGGTGCGGAAAATGGTGATCGCATCATCAAAATGGCACTGTCGAACGCAGCAGGTATCCGACCACGGCCCTCGACCAGTGGGCAGTGGCGCTTAAAGAGTTATCGACTGGCGTTGAATACACTCAAAAGTATTGGATTGAAGCCTCAAGCCGAGCAACTTCGTAATTGGTATAGTGAACGTTACGGATCAGCCGATTACAAGGCAGCTAAAGGTACGATGCGGGAAACCCTCATCAAAGTGGTGAACGAGGATTTATTGCCCTTCGCGGCACAAATAAAGCCTTCGACGTTGTTGTTTTGGGGCGACAAAGATGAGGAAACTCCACTCTGGCAAGGACAACTCCTCGAAAAGACGATCCCAGATGCTGGATTGGTGGTATGGGAAGGTGCGGGACATTATAGTTATCTGGAACGGGCGGCTGATACGGCGCGAGTGATGGATCATTTCTTTAAGTAAAGGAACTCGATCATGCGAAAGTTTATTCTGCGGGTGATTATTTATGCGGTGGGAATCGCGCTGGTGGCGGAGATTGTTCCGGGCATCCATATTCCGAATGACACGCTGAGTACATTGATCATCATCGGGGTCGTATTTGGTATCCTAAATGCCATACTCAAGCCAATTATCGCGTTTCTAACCTGTCCGCTGGTCATCCTCTCGCTGGGTTTGTTCGTGCTAGTGATCAACGGCGTAATGCTTTTGATTACAGCAGCGCTGATTCCAGCACGTCTACAGATCGACGGTTTCTGGCCCGCGATTTTGGGCGGGATCGTGATGAGTATCATCTCCTTGGTACTGGAACGTGTACTGGGTGTGAACGATGACAATAATCGTGGTGGCAAAAATAAACGTGAGCCTGACGTAATTATTATGGACAGACGATAAGCGAATTTTATGCCGATTGAACTCCTCATCATTGCACTGATTTGGTTAGTGGGAACCTGCTACCGCAACTATAAACAAGCACGCTTCTACCAGATCGAAGAATACATGAGCACGCGTTACCTGCGCTGGTGTTTTGCACATCGACAGCGCTGGCTACCAAACCGCCCTGTTGTGGCGTGTGTAGCGGGTGTGGTGATCGGCATCATTCTGAGTGAAGCGCCGGGGAATTTTGTTATCACGGTGACAAGCATCATCGCAGCCATCATCGGTGTGTGGCCTGCTGATGAGGGCGAGGTCAAAAAAGGGTTTAAGGCAACACCCCGTGCTAAGCGAATGTTGGGAGCGGCATTCGGCGTAACCATTGTTTGTCTAACTGTTTATTTGGTCATTTTGAGCAAACTGCCTTTGCCAGCAATTGGAGAGGTACAGTTCGCAATCATCTCCTTCGCAGGATTATTTCTGTATTTGACGGCACCACTGATGTTAATCGCAGGAAACGTGGTGATGCAACCGGTGGAAGCCTTTCTGCGCCAGAGATTTATCAACAAAGCAAAGGGCGTGTTAGCAGAAGTGAACCCAATTGTAGTGGGAATCACCGGCAGTTACGGGAAAACGACGACCAAAAATTATGTGACGCATATTTTGAGCGGGCGTTACAAGACGTACCCGACCCCCAAAAGTTATAACACGATGATGGGCGTGTGCATCGCGATTAACAACGACATCGCGAATGACCACAGCATCGAATACTTCATCTGCGAGATGGGTGCGTATATTCCCGGTGAGATCGAACGGATAGCCGAACTGACGCATCCGACGATTGGCGTGATAGTGGAGATTGGGCCACAGCACTTGGAACGTTTTGGAACGGTGGATAACATCGCGACTGCCAAGTACGAGATTATCAAGGCACTGCCCCCTGATGGTGTAGGCGTGTTCAATTGGGATAATCCGTATGTAAGAAAGATGTACGAACGTGACTATCCGAAAACGCGATTGGCAGTGAGCCGTGTGATTGATCCCCAAACTATGCCAGCAGATGGGCCACGTTTCATCGCTAGTGAAATCAGTGAGTCGTTGAATGGGTTACGTTTCAGGGTGACGGATACGCAAACCGGTGAGCATGAGCAGTTTGAAACCTCTTTGCTCGGTGAGCATAATGTAACCAATGTATTATTGGCAACAGCGGTAGCCATCCATGAAGGGATGAAGCTACGGGATGTAGCGTATCGGGTGCGGTCGCTCAAACCAGCCGAGAGCCGCTTAGTACGGCAGTCAACGGCACAAGGTATCACGGTGATTAACGATGCCTACAGCGCGAATCCGGCGGGTGTGGTGAGCGCGTTGAAAGTGCTGGCACTGCATGACAAGGGAAAACGACTCCTGATTACGCCCGGTATGGTGGAACTTGGGCCGTTACATGAGCCGGAAAACAAGAAACTGGGCATCGAAGCGGCGCAATATGCCAGCGATGTGATTTTAGTGGGAGCGGCACAAACCGCCCCGATCAAAGCGGGATTGAGTGAGGCGGGTTTCCCTAGTGACCATCTTCAGGTTGTGGAAACCCTCGCCGAAGCGATTGATTGGTATCAAACGAATTTGAAATCCGGTGATACGGTTTTGTTCTTGAACGATTTACCAGAAACGTACAGCAGCTAGAAAAGTCTCCAGTCGTCTGTCTCCATCTACAAGACCAAAACAGATACAATTATTCATTTCTTTGGCGAAAACTCTTCAATTTCGCCAAAAATGACAGTGATTTCTTGGCAATTTCGGCGGTTAGCTCGTTGGAAACCGCGGCAAAGTTGGCAAGGGGACTGTCGCCGCCAAGATTGCCATCAAGGATAGTCCTCGGTCTACAGCTATCAGTCGATAGTCCAATACAAACAAATCATTGGTAATGTTGCTGTTGTGACTCAGTTCACTTGTCGGTCTTGTCGGTCTTGTCCGTTTCAAAAGTCAATTTCTCGCTCAAATGTTGGTATTGTCGTCAGAGTCGTCAATGTCGGCGGAGACAATTGAGATGGTTAGTAGTAAGTGACGGAGTAAAGTTATTTGTCGCTTATACCCAACCCCGCCCCGTAGTAACAAGGCTGGGCTTTAAAGGCTTCTAGAGATCAGTGCGATTGATCGAATTAGTGCGCTGTTCCATCATTGAGGGGGATATTACCCCTAGCATATCACCTTATCACGATAGAACAAAAGTTTCATTCTGTCAAGTTCGAAATTGGTTTGAAATGGGGTAAGATAGGGTCAGCAGGAAAAATCACTCATTCAAAAATATTATCAGCGGAGGTGCGACCATGAAGAATGTCGTCGTTACAGGTGGCAGCGGTAAGGCCGGGCGGGCGGTAGTACGAGATTTGATGGCTCATGGCTACAATGTCTTAAACGTCGATGTCGCGACGTCGCGTGATCCAATCAGCCGATTCTTGAAAACGGATTTGACCGATTATGGACAAACGGTAGAAGCGCTGGCAAAGGCCGAAGCGGTGGTGCATCTGGCAGCAATCCCCGCGCCTGAAATGCTGCCGGACGAACTAACCTTCCGCATCAACATGAGCAGCACTTATAACGTATTCAGTGCGGCGACCACGTTGGGTTTGAAGCGTGTGGTGTGGGCATCAAGCGAGACGACTCTGGGGTTGCCATTTGACAAAGAACAGCCGGACGGCGCACCGATTGATGAAACACAAACACTTCTTCCACAAAGCAGCTATGCCTTATCAAAAGTGCTGGGCGAAGAAATGGCGCGGCAGTTCAACCGCTGGTCGGGAGCGCCATTCGTGGGGCTGCGGATTTCGAACATCATGGAGCCGGATGATTACCAGAAGTTCCCGACCTATTGGGATGATGCTAAAATCCGAAAGTGGAATCTGTGGGGTTATGTGGATGCGCGGGATGTGGCACAAGCCTGCCGGTTAGGGCTGGAAGCCAATGTAACGAATGCCGACCATTACATCATCGCGGCGGCGGATACCTGTATGACGCGCCCGAACAATGAGCTGCTGGCTGAAGTGTTCCCGAATGTGCCACTGCGAGGTGATGTGGGCGAAAACACTACCCTGCTCAATATCGATAAGGCTAAGAAAGTGCTGGGTTATGCCCCACAGTATTCATGGCGAGAGTATGTGAAGGCGTTTGTGTAAGAGCAGAGAAATACAGATTTAGCCGCAAAGGCGCTGAGAACGCAGAGACCACAACCCCTACCCTAGCCCTCCCAGCTACCTTGCGCTGCGCTCAGTCACTGGTCGCCCGCAAGCAAGGGAGGGAACCAATGCTAAGGAATAATAGGTCATGACGATTGCGATTACACGGAAGCCAGCGGAGTCGATTGCCAAGTGCGAATTGACATTTATCGACCGTGTTGCTATTGACTACGCGAAGGCACAGGAGCAGCATCAGGCGTATTGCGAGGCATTGGAAGCATGCGGTGTCAAAGTGGTCAGGCTGGCGGCTGAGGACGATTTGCCGGATAGTGTGTTCGTGGAAGATACCGCGATTATCTTAGATGAAGTAGCGATTATCACACCGATGGGAATTGCTTCGCGGCGACCTGAACCAGCGCGGATTGAGCCTGACATTAAGCGATTCCGTCCAACGCTGCACATTGAATTGCCAGCCACGATTGAAGGCGGCGATGTGATGCGGTTGGGCAAGGCGATTTTCGTCAGTTTATCAACACGCACGAATGCGGCAGGGATCGAGGCGCTGCGAACTCTGACGGCGCCTTATGGTTATACGGTGACGGCGGTAACACTCCAAGATTGTTTGCATCTCAAATCGGCCTGTACCGCCCTCGATGACCAAACGATTTTGCTCAACCGCGCATGGGTAGACAACTCGTTATTCGACGGTTATACATTGGTTGATGTCGCAGCGGATGAAGCGGGTGCAGGGAACGTGGTACAGGCCAACGGCAGCATTTTGATGAACAGCCAGTATCCGCACACGGCGGAAATCATTGAGCAGGAGGGTTATCGGGTGTGCACGGTAGATACATCCGAGTTTACAAAGGCCGAAGCGGCGATGACATGTATGAGTCTGATTATTGAGGATGAAAAATTTGACTAAAAGCACCTCCTCACTTGCCAAACTTGAAGGTTGGCTCGTTGATAAATATTCATCAACCCCTTATGTTCAAGCGCTTGCAGGCTTCGCCGTAGGGGCAGTGAGTACAGCGGCAGGTGCAGACCCAATATTGGCAGGTATAGCTGGAACTACATTGATTTTGATTGATGCTGGCTTCCGAGATATGGCTCGTAAGCGCCAAGAAATATTATTCGATGAGTTAGCAAAAGGCGAACAATATCTTTCGGAGGAAATAATAAAGAAAGAAGAATTTATACAAGCATTTATACTTATCCATCGAGGAGCTATTAGAACCCGTCGAATAGAAAAAATACAACGTTTCGCCCGAATATTATTAACAGGTATTCAAAGCGATAATCTAGAATCAGATGATTTAGAAGAATTTATTAACATATTGGATGGGTTATCAAATCGGGAATTAAAGTTACTTAAATTGCTGAAGAAATGGGAGGATCGATTTCCATTACAAGTTACTACTGAAAATCACAAACTTCAATATCAGTTTCCGAAATATTGGAATGATTTTGAAACAGAAGCAGAAAATCAACTTGGTATTAAAGCCACTGACTTACCTGCAAAACTAGCTTCAACAACCCGAACGGGCCTATATAACACTTCACTAGGACCGATATATGGTTTACAGCCGGGGCAAGGATTACTAACACCACGTTTTTCAGAATTCATCAGATGGATTGACAACGAAACTCTAATTGAGAATAAAAAATAGTGACATAATTATTAAATGTAACGCCTTACAACTTCGCTATTAATTATTGCCATCTTATATACTTTTTGTAATTTAACCGCATCTTTTTTAGAATACGCGCCACATACACAGCGACTTTCGAGGAGAAAACGATGTACGAAACCGAGACCAGTCCACGATGGGTCGTCCCGATTCGGCCACGTTCGCCGAATAAATCACCTTATTGCGTTACCACTTGAGCTGCTCTTGATCCTCCTGACACCTTTTAGCGGCCAATGCGTATTATTAACAGGTTTGTTATTGATTGTAATAGTCATCATCCGCCTAGTGCAGCATCTGGAGTAATATGCTCGAAATCTCACCTACCCTACTTCTTATTCTGGCGACGGCGTTGATGTTGGTCACACTGGTGCTGACATTCATACCGATTCTGCCGGGGCCATTGATGCCTTGGGCGGTGGGCATCGTTTACGGATTGCTAACCGGCTGGCAGCGCGTCACACCACTGGCGGCGATCATTATGACACTGTTGATGTTAGTGGGCGTGACGGCTGATTATTGGCGACCATTACTCGGTGCGAAAACTACAGGCATGGGCTGCCGTACATCGTTAGGTAGTTTCGCGGGAGGATTCATCGGGACATTTCTGATACCGATCCCCTTGCTCGGCACTGTAATTGGTTTGATAGCGGGTGCGTTGCTGATGGAGTTGGCGCAATTCGGCGACCTCAAGAAAGCGATGGGGGCAGGACGTGCGGCACTCAAGCAGTTCGTGGTCGGGTATGCGTTGACGATAGCAATCAGCGTCGGGATTTTTGTGGTGTATTTGATTAGTATATTCTCAACGTGGTAGCCCATACAGGCGACATTCGTTACACTTTTCAGTCGCATCTAACAATGATTCGCTGAAAAGAGTACATATGAACTACATTCTGATTAAAGGCGTTTATCATGTCGTCGGCTATTCACCGGACGGTGACTCGATTAAATTTAAGGCGGTCAATCCCGCTAATTGGCAGCTTATAAACAGCGAGTTTGCGGATGAGTTCGCTAAGAACCTCGCTGAAGATGGTGGTGCAGTCCAACTGCGTTTACAAGGTGTGGATGCACTCGAAACGCATTATGCCGCGCCCAAGCCGACTGTTCCGGCGGACCTCAAAGGCAAGACTAGCGCCACATTGAAGGAACCGCCTTATATGAGTCTGAGCCAACCTTCGCTCATGGCAAAAGGTGCCGCTGAATACTTCATGAAGCTGCTAGGCATTACCGAGGTCAAATGGCGTAATTCAGGACGTGGGTCGTACATCACGGAAGCACGAATGACGATTGGCAGCGCCAGCGCACTCGTCAAAGAAAAAGGGAAAGATGGTATACCGGGGTTTATCGTGACCGGTGACATCGAGAAAAATGGTCGTCCGATTTCGTGGGTGTTCGCCGGTGATCCACCTATTAAAGATGGCGCGACTGTTAGTACCGATCAACTGGTGGAGCTTGCCGACAAAAGTGCCAATTACGCACTGCTGCGATCCGGTATGATTTACCCGCTGTATTACATGACATTAGCGGGCAAACTGCGTCGTAAGCTGGATGAGGCGGTACAAGCTGCACAGGCCAGCGCCAAGGCAGTTATAAGTACACCACAAACAATACCCAACAATATCTGGCAGCTTGACCGTTCGACCACGGGAGTCACGCTGGCGACGTTGAAGGCCATCACAGACGACAATGTAGTTTATCCTGATTTGTTCCGACGACTGCTGCGGCATTATCAACTTGTAGAAATGAATGCTTATTGGGCAGCACTGCGCAGCGGCGCGACGAGCATCACAGCACCAACCGGTTTTGATCTGGATAAACTATTCGAGGGCGCAAATCCGTATGTGTTCGTCATTAGTGACCAAGATTTCGTGCGGATGTCGGATGTTTTCGAGATCAGCGGTGACAGCTTACGCATGAAAAAATCGCCGGCTGATTTGGTGTTTTTGTCGTGGTGATTTAGGTGAGGGTTGTTGATTGGCTATCCCGCTGTTACGCTTTAGACGGTAAAATAGCTCGCGCTTAAACTGCCGCTTCGAAAAAGCGAAGCACGCTAAGGGGACAAAGCCAAATATGAGTGCAAACCGTAAAACAGTCGTCGGAGTGATCTTCGGCGGGCGCAGTGTCGAACATGATGTTTCAATCGTGACCGGACATCAGGTGATGAGAGCCTTCGACCCCGAACGCTATGAGGTCGTGCCGATTTATATTGATCGTCAAGGCAAGTGGTTCACCGGCGAACCACTCATGGAGCTGAAAAATTTCAAGAATGAGGTCATCAGCTTAAAGGATGTCCAGAGCGCCGTTTTGTCGCCGAGTGTGCAGCATCACGGGCTGATTATTAACCCGACCGCAGGACGTTTTGAGAAAGCCGAAATTAAACGTCTGGATGTGGTATTCCCGACGATACATGGTTCGCACGGCGAAGACGGTACCATCCAAGGGCTGCTGGAACTGGCAGACATCGCCTACGTGGGCTGCGGTGTGATGGCCTCGGCAATTGCAAATGACAAGATCATGAGCAAAATTGTGTTGAGCCAACAAGGTGTTCCGATTGTCGAAGGCGTGTCGTTCAGCCGTGCTGAGTGGCTGGATTCGTCCGATAAGGTGATTAGTCACCTGATCCACGAGCTGCATTACCCGATGTTCGTCAAACCGGCGACATTGGGATCGAGCATTGGCATCGGAAGAGCGAATGACGAAACACTTCTTCGGGCACACATTGAAGTTGCGATTAGTCTTGACCGGCGTGTTTTGGTCGAGCAAGCCGTCGAGAACGCAACCGAAATCAACTGCGCTGTGTTGGGTGGCGACAACGACATTCAAGCCTCGGTGTTGGAGCAACCCATTTCGCTGGAGCAGTTCTTAACCTTCGAAGAAAAATACACGCGTGGCGGAGACGGTATGAAGAGCGCCGAGCGCATCATCCCTGCCCCGTTGAGCGATGATCTGACTGCCAAAATCAAAGGCATCGCTATTCAGGCTTTTCGCGCTATTGAAGGACGCGGCACAGCACGCATCGACTTTTTGGTGAAACCGGAAACAGGTGATGTTTATCTGAACGAGATTAACACCATGCCCGGTTCAGTGGCATTTTATCTGTGGCAAGAGCAAGGGATGACACCACGCGATCTGGTACAAAAGTTGGTGGAAATCGGGCGGGATGCACAGGCCGAAAAGCGCAAAAATAATTACGATTATCAGACCAACCTTGTTAACTTAGTCGATTCGCGCGGACTGAAAGGCACAAAAGGTAGCAAGGGAACGAAAGGCAGTAACCCAAGCGCAGGTTAAGTCTCATCAGATAACCCACAAGTCGGGTACAAATCAAACCTGACCTGTGCTATGCTTGTTGCGATCTTTACCGTAAGCCTGCTGGATGAGACTGTGCCTTATCAATCCAATGGTGGTCGCCGCAACAACGTACAATTGGGAGTCGGACGCTCGGTATGGGCCGGAGCGCCACCCCCTGCCATTCCTGAGCGCGCACTGGATGGTATTCCCGGCTGTTTAGCATGGTTATCCTTGCTGTTTGCCATTGCCAGCGCGATTGCCTTTCCTCGTATTCTCCTGCTCATAGCAGCACTGTTGGGTTTTTATTCTGCGGTGCGCTTTTTGTTCGCGGGCATCGCCAACGTGATGGGCTTGCGGAAGATTGACCAATGGGAAAAAACCGATTGGTATACCCGCTACAAAGCTGAAGCGAACAGTGAGTCGCTCCCGTGGGAAGATGTTCACCATGTCGTCATCATCCCCAACTATAAAGAACCGGACGAAATCCTGCGGCGAACGCTCGACAATTTAGCGGCTCAGCACCAAGCACGACAAAGGATGTCCGTTGTGCTGGCGATGGAAGCGGCTGAAGATGGCTGCGTCGAAAAAGCCGAACGACTCGTGCATGATTATGAACCCTGTTTCGCAAACCTGTTTTTCGCTGTACATCCACGGGGTTTGCCCGGGGAAATGCAGTGTAAATCTGCAAACGAAGCATGGGCGGCACGGTGGATCAAACGCAAGTTGGTCGACCAAATGGGTTACAACATCGACAATATTTGTGTGACGACCCAGGACGCTGACTCGCTGTGGCACAAGGATCATTTTTACGCCCAGACTTATCTGTTTGCGATTACGCCTGAGCGCCATCTACGCTTTTGGCAAGCGCCTATCCGTTACCACACCAACATCTGGGACATCAATCCGCTGCTGCGCATTGTGAACGCCTATTCAACCGCGTTCGAGCTGGCTTATCTGGCAGCACCCTGGTGGATACCGATGCCTATTTCATCCTATTCTCTGAGCCTCAAACTGCTGGATAACAGCGGTTATTGGGATGGTGATGTGATTGCCGACGAGTGGCATATGTTCATCAAATCCTATTTCGCACGTGAAGGTGCGGTGATGCTCGACCGGATTTTCCTGCCTTTTTCGGCAACGGCCGTTACCGGTGATACGCTCTGGCAAGCGCTCAAAAACCGTTACCAGCAATCACTGCGGCATGCGTGGGGCAGCAAAGAAGTGGGTTATATTGTCGCCAAGATGCTTGAACAGCCGGAAGTCGATATTAATGTGTCGTTCAAACTGCTGTTCCGTGTAGCACACGACATTTTGCTGGCCGGCGCGGGTTGGGTCATTATTACCGCAGGAGCGCAGTTGCCCTTCCTTTTCAATCCCCCACTGCTGCGACAAGTGTTGTCAGAGGGTATCAACAATCCAGCTTATATGCTGCTGCAAGTTTCCTTTCTACTCGTGTCGATATTGGGTATAGTCTTCTGGTATCAGGATGTCATTAAACGTCCGCCACGCACACGTAAGCAGACCTTTATGGAACGCATTTTTACACTGCTGAGTTTTCCGCTGCTGCCGATTTTGACGCTCATCGTGGTGGCGATTCCAGTTTTGCAAGCGCAAACGCGGCTTATGGTCGGCATTCCGCTGCGGTTTCAGGTCAGCAAGAAAATTTAATTCTTTAACACAAAGACACAGTGACACAAAGCGCTAAATCTCTGTGCCTTTGTGTCATTAATCTGCTCGGTTCAGCCATAAAGTGGGGGAATATCATGGCAAAAGTGGGATACATTGGGCTGGGGATTATGGGCGCGTCAATTGTTCGCAATCTGATTAAGGCCGGACACGAACTCGTGGTGCATAATCGCAGCCAAAAAATTGTACAAGAATTGGTGAGCGCCGGTGCAACTGCCGCTCCATCACCGAAAGAAGTCGCCCAACAAGTCGAGTTTGTGTTTACGAACCTACCGGACTCGCCGGATGTCGAAAAAGTTGTGCTGGGGGCGAACGGCATCATCGAAGGAGCGCACACGGGCCTCATTTTTATCGACAACAGCACCATTAAGCCAGAGACCGCACGCGAATTGGCTGCAAAGCTAGAAGCTGCTGGTGTGATGGCGCTGGATGCACCGGTGAGCGGCGGTGATGTCGGCGCGAAAAACGGAACATTAACCATTATGGTTGGCGGGCCACAAGCGGCATTTGATAAAGCGGTGCCGCTGTTCCAGGCGATGGGCAAGGCATGGGTGC
>JACDGI010000050.1 GCA_013821665.1 Anaerolineae bacterium | reverse complement strand
GTATCCAACCGGCACCGGTATAGGCGATGTTGGGGTTTTCTTGCTGATATAAGGCTGGAGGGTTGCCGGGTAGAGCCGGTGTCAAAGGTATTGGCACACCGAAGACTTCAATTGCGTCCAGATCAATATACTGATTGGCGAGGGTCGAGACGTTGGCTACCGTCACGGTATAAAGAACCGTGGTATCCAACCCACTGAAGGCTTGCTTTTGCTGCCACAGAGCGACACTCGAATTTTCGCTGCGGTTGCTGCATGATCCCGTCATACCGTTGGGTGTGGGGGTGATGCAAACTTGCATGACCCCGCCGGTTAGGGCGGGCGAAACATATAGGGTGAAGCGTGTCGCACCGGTAACTTGGAAACTGTAATTGTTGGCCGCGCCGGTCGCATAGGTTCGGCTGCCAGCAGAGGCTAAAGGTGCTGCCTGTTTGATCCAGCCCGAACCGTTGTAAGTGATATTGATGTTGTCCTGTTGATACAGAGCAGGTGTCAGTGCGGTGGTTGGCGCGAAGACCTGAACGGCATCCAGATCGATGTACTGGCTTGCTACAGTTGACACGTTTCTGACTTCTACCGTGTAGACGATCGTGCTATCTAACCCGCTAAAGGCTTGCTGCTGTTGGTACAACACCGTACCGGCATGATTATCACTACGGTTGCTACAGGTTGCTACACCACCCTCAGGTGTAATACAGACCTGCATGGTGCCACCGGTTGGGCCGGGTGACGTGAACAGAATGAACCGAGCAGCGTTCTTAACCTGAAAGTTGTAGTAATTGGCAGCACCCGTAGCGTAGGAACGTGCGCCACCACTGGCCGTTGCTATCGCTTGTTTGACCCAAGCACCAACATAGTTGACATTAATATCACTGTCTTGATAGAAGCCCGGTTTGAAGGTGTTTGATCCGACATCCATCGAGTCGATGGTCATGGCGGAGTTGGCGACATTATTGGTCAAGCGGATGGATTGCACCGAACCAACCGAGAAACCGCGACAGATCAGCTTATAGGGGAGCGAAGTCGCACTGTAGTTCGCGATATTCGACGTGACGCTGTTCGGCGCAAGATTATTGAGTGTACTCACACAGGTTAAGCCCGGTACGAGTCCTTGAGCCGCCGCGTAGCTTACATAGGTGTTGCCACTTGATCCGACATCCAGATTGAACTCAACCTTTATCGAGGCCGTAGTGGGTAAGTTCGTCGCCACCATATTCAGGCTGGCAACGGTGCCGGTGAAGGGGAATTCCAACGTATTATTGATTAACTTTGAGCTGTGCAGCGTATGGTTATAGGCAGCGGACACGGAATATGAAGGAGCCCAGCCGTTTGTAGCGCCCGGTAATATATCGTAGCCGATATAGAAGCTATCATCGTCATAGTGACCGTCGTGAGCGACCGTTGGCACAACGATAATCGAACCGGTGCCCGTTGTACTTTGACCACCATTGACTTCGGTAATGGTGTATGTAAAGCGATAGAGACCTTTTTGACCGCCGACCGGATTGATAATCAGATGTCCACCATTGAGGTTGGCCTGATTGAAAGCCGCCGTCAATATTTGGTCGGTGGTTTGTCCACCCGTATCGAGCAGGTTTAGATTTTGTGTACCGATACCGCCAGCGTCATGCCCTGCATAGGCGAATGTGACAGGATAATCAACGCCGTTGGCCGCACCTACAAGATTAAAGTTGTCGAATGTCGGCGCAGGCCCAAGCTGATAATCAATCGGTGTGCCGTAATCCGTGATCTTGTTAATGCTGAGTGGTGTCGGTGCGCCATCATTCTGTGGGCTGATGGTCAGAGTGATGGTCTTGTTGTCCGGCAAACCGGGATTACCGACGTTGTCCACTACACTGAAGCCGATGACAATGGGAACATTGGTGCCGCCCGTACCGTATAAGGTGTGGAAGTTGGGCGGAGGACAATAAGTGACCGTGTTGGGTAGGCTGAAAGCCACAGGCTGTCCACCACAAGCGTTGGTCTTCTTGGTGTCGTAGTTGGTGGGTGATGAGGTGATCGTGAATTTGCGCGAATAGCCGCCAGTGGCTTGCAAATGGAAGACGACCGAGGTGGCCGAATCTTCGGTAATGGTTTGTACGATGTTCTGTGCAATTGGCGGCGTTGCCAATCCGAGTTCATAAGCACCAATATCGACGTGATTGGCCGATGAGTAAACCGGATTATCGTTGCGGCCCACGAATTTGCGATCCGCACCGGTTATGTCTTTTATGGTGCTTAAATCAGAAAAGCCAGTCATGGACGTGAGGGCGGTATCATCACCAGTGTTGATGCCGCCGACGGTGGTCCCAAGGGTGTTGGGGCGCAGACGATAGGGATCAATTGGGTCAGCATCAGCGCCAAAGTATGTGGCGGGTGTGATGGTATCAGTGACTGTGCCGTCGATCTTGTTGTTACACTCTTTCGCCAAGAATAACGGGCCAAAGTCTGGATAGAACCAGTTGTTGCGCACCGGAAGCGGCGCACCACCTTCAATCGAGTCGCAGCCGATGAGCACGGCACCCTTCGCATTGTCAAGAAAGCTAAGGGGAATCGTTCCCGTGGTATTGAAGACATTGTTGTGTATTTCAATACGACGGTTGCTTAACTGAGCATAGACAGCAGGTGCGGAACGTGTTTCGTCATTGATACCGTAGATAAAGTAGCCGTTGTAGACTGAATCACCGCGATCACCCAGCATGTGGTTATTCACAACGGTGTTGTTGACGAAGCGTAATTTCGGTGCTTGCACGAGATGCAGTAGCGGCCCATTAACGATGTTGTCACCAAATACGTTGCCGACAACGCGTATTTCAGTTTGTAAAGCAGTAGAGCCATTTGTATTAGAGGCTGAACTGGGGTTAAACCACTGGTTGATGCCCAAAATGGTGGCGGCTGTGTTCTGCACAAAGCGGTTATTGAATACATCCACACCGCTGTAGCTGATGCCAACGACGGCTGGCTGCCACGGTGTAATATGACTGCCTGTACTGCCGATTGACGGAATGGTATTGCTCTGGAAGGTATTGTTCGACAACACTACGCCCGTCGATTGGGTAATCTCTAAGGCAGCGCTATGCTTTGCCGGTTTTGTAAATATACCTGTTACGTCTTTGGGAATGACGAAACCATTAAAGGTGGTGTTTAAAATCTGGATATTAGAACTGCTATCAATCGTACCGGGTGATCGATAGCCCGTAAAAGACATGTTTTGCAGGATGGTACCCGCAGAACTGCGGGCGATACGAAAGGCAGGGGTAAGGTTAGTCGTGCCATTTGTGTAAGTGATGGTAAAGGCACTTTGCGCCGCAAAGCCATCGATCACAACACCGGTGTTGGACAGTACGATTACAGGCGATACAATGACTGACCAGAGATTAGTCGGGGCGACCGTGACCGAAACTGCCGACTGATAGGATAAAATCGCGGGGGTAACGGTGGTATCGCTCACATTAATGGGTGAGACATATTCGCCCGGTAATACGACAACGCAATCGGTGGCTGTTGCCTTGGCGACGGCTTCATTAATGTCGATATATGGATTGGTAAGTGAACCGTCTTGAGAACTGCCCGGATTATTGAGGCCGACATAAATTGCTGTAGGGGAACAGCCTGCCGGTAGTTGGTTGGCTGGATTGATGATTGCTGTGATTTGGCTGAGATCATAATTGGGATTACCCAGCAAACTGTAGCCCGCACCGTAAGACATATCATAGCCGACACCAAAGCCGGGAATAGCGGTGTTATCAATGGTGTGGGTCTGTAAATAATCTTGTAGGGCATTGACGGCATTAACGGATCCACCATCGAAAACGGACATACTGGTGTTGGTGTTGGAAATCAAAAGAGCCGCCATACCCGCGACGTGCGCGGCAGCGGCAGAGGTACCGTTAAAACCGGATGGGTCACAGCTACCTTGACCATTGCCGGTCACTGCACCCACAACGCTGACGTGGGTTGGGCCAGTGAGATCGGGTTTGACCTGATCGCGGGTATATGAAAGTAGAGGCGTAGGTATGCCACCACCGCTGGTAAATACAGGCCCGTGAGAACTGAAGCTGTCCAAATTAAGGCTGTAGCCGCTGCCATCAGGGCACACCGCGCCAACAGCAATTACATCGGGCGAGTCTGCCGGACGGGCGATATTACCGGCGTTGTCATCGACGGTTGCGCCGCTCGTATCACCAATGATGCCATTACCAGCTATTTGTACCTGAACGACTCCAACGTCACCGCCAGAAAAGGCCAGTGTCTCGGCACAGCCGCTGGAACAAATTCCAGCAGGAACAGTATAGGTATAACGAGGCGCTGTCCCTCTGGTGCTGCCATTTGAAGCTGCAAATGTACCTGTGAAAGTCGACGGGACTTTTTTAGTGCCACTGGTCGACCAATCATTCCAGCTTACATGAACAATATCGCCTGCAAAGAGGGTCATGCCTAGGGACGCACTTGCTCCGTTGTAATTGAGCGTTACGTAACGTCCGGTGTTATTACCGGCACTAGCAATGACGATCTTGCCTGCATTACGTGCGGCGGTAATGGCTGAATAAAGACCATCGGCAAAGACAATATTGCCACCGCCCGTACCGTCGCCGGGGCTAACGGACGCGCCCAAATCCATCGCAATAACGATCACTTTGTTAGTTGCGGCGGCATTGGTAATAGCACTTTGGAGGAATGAGACAGTTGTCGCCTTATACATGAAGACCCGCGCTTGGGGGGCCATATCGCACAAGACCTGTACCATGGATAAGCCATGCGTCGTGTCGCCAAGTGCGACGGGCTGGTTCAAGATGGTGAGATTGCCTAAACAGGCATTTTCAGCGTTGGCCCCTACGGTAGCAGCAGCGCCAAAGCCCGTGTCGATGACAGCGATGTTCACGCCGGAGCCTTTGATACCCGCGTTTTGCCATGCGGCTGCGCCGGTTGTATCCACGCCTTCGCTGATTTCATTACCGGTGCCGATTCCGCCACCCGGGGCACCTATTTGCATGTCGCTGGTTGAGACCGCGTGTGGTGGCACTTCGATGAAAGTCACTTCCGGCGCATTTGCGAGTTCGATCAACCCTTCCAAGGTCACTGACACTTGTAAACGGATACTCAGAGCATCAGTCACTAGACCGCTAGCGGCAGTAATATCATTTGCAATTTTGGCAGCAGCCTTCTCGTCTGTGGTCCAGACGGTAACGCTGATGCGCTGCTGTTGGTCAGTGCCAATGGAGTAACTGGCGGCGGCGGCCTTTGCACCAGCAGTGTCGCCGCTTTCATAACTTTGAAGAATATCAATCAGTTCCGGGGGCAGCTTCTTAAGAGCTTCGTCGCTCAGGCTCAGTGGTTCGAATGTGGCTTCGGCGGTGGCCTCGGTTGTCGCTTCAGCAGTGGCTTCGGATGTAGCCTCAGCCGTTGATTCGAGTGTTGCTTCAGCAGTCGCTTCCGAAGTGGCTTCGGAGGTCGCTTCTATCGTCGCTTCAGCGGTGGCCTCGGTTGTCGGCTCGGCAGTTTCGGTAGGTGGCGCTGGGATAGTGGCGACACCACTGGTCGGAATAGCCGTGGGTACGGGCGGCGGTGCGTCCAAACGTTGCATACTCAAATCGTCAAAAGCGGCACCGGTGCTGGTGTCGGCTGCTGTGCCGAACATCAGCGGCCCCATGCCGACTAAGGTGGCATCACTGGTGCTGACCGGTGTGAAGTTATCAACTTTGATCGCCAGTATATTGCCGGGAGCCAGCAGATTGACGGTGTGCCAATTCGCGGCGGGTTCGATGGTGGCCTCGGTTGGTGCTGCGCCAGCAGCTTGTCCGATGAGTGCGCCATCTTTATACAAGGAAGCTGCACCGTCAGCCGCGATTTTAATCTGGTAGCCGCTGCCGCCGGAGGCCATATTCAACTGAATATCCCCGCGCACACGGAAGGATAAGGTGAAGTAAGGCCACGCAACACCGGTTAGGGTTGCCATTTCGTTGGGTGTGGTGGCTGCCAAGATCTTATTACCGGCTTCGTCGCTGACGAGCCAACCGGGAGTCAACAACCACGCGCTGGTTTGTCCGTCTTGGAAATCTTGTTTAAACAAGTCCGGTGAAACACTGGTAGCCGGTGGCTGCGTGGGCACATCGGTGGCTGTGGCATCCGTACCTGCGGCGGTCGGCTGCTCGGTCACAGCGTCCGTCGCTGAACTGGTGGGTTCCTCGGTGGTCGCCTCGGTAGGTGCAGCCGTCGGAACATCAGTCGGGATATCCGTTGGAGCTGCTGTCGGCAGATCGGTTGGGACGACAGTTGGGGCTTCCGTTGGGACATCGGTCGGCGCAACGGTGGCGGTATCGGAGGGAGTCGGTGTATCGGTGGCGACATCTTGTGCCAACGAGTGACCCGCTGAAAAAGATAAACCGAATGCTAATAATAAAATAATGAAACACTGGCTAGCAAAACGAACGAAACGGTGGGTGTACGCCCTCATGAATGCCTCCGAACGCGCTTTAGTGTTGAGATTCGCTAAAGATCATATCAATTTCTGGTGTTAAAACATTTACCGATTAACTCTAGAAAAAGTTACGGCCTGATTCTTTGAGTATAGTCAGTTTTAAGATTCGTATGCCTTGAGGATGATGGGCGGAGTATGGTTGTACGGGAATAATTACAAATTTGTTTGATGGGTAGGAGAGAAAAAGACACGATTTAATCAATGCGCTCTGAACGTAAATTATTATTTAGAGCAGGAAGCGGCGTAAAAAAGGAAACAACGCACACAATAAATATTTACGGGATCGCAATAAACCGGTGGGATAAGCATGAGGCGCTAAAGGATAATGCTTGATGGATTGCAGGAAGTAAGGCCGTGCGAGTTCGAAGTTGGGCATCAGGATCAAGCCAGCAATGTAGTAAGCGGTGCTGAGGGCTTCAGGTCGGGCTTTTTTTACGGCTTCGGACAAGTCGGTTCGTTCATATAATTTTTCGACGCAGGCAACATCCTCAGCCGCCATCTTGGCATTTCGTGAATTGACGCTGGTTGAACCGGGATGTGAACGCCATGTGGCTAAGGTGTGGGGAATATGCACGAATGGCCCGTGCAAACCCACCCGCAGATAAAACTCGTAGTCATGAACAAACCGGAACTGTGGATCGCGTCCGGTTTCAAGCTCCAGCGCACGGCGGCGAATGATCGTTCCGGCGTTGGGGATGTTAAAGTGCATCCGCAGCATAATGTTGTAATCGTAATCCAGCAGCTTGAAGTTTTTGATGACGTTGCCATGAAAGTCGATGTTGTCCCAATCAGGATAGCCCACCAGTGCGTCGGGATGTGCTTCCATCACCTGAACGCTAATCTCGGCTAAATTGGATTTCATAGGGTCGTCGGCGCTGACAGCGATAATATAGTCGCCTTTTGCCATGCTGTAACCCTTGTTGATGGTACGGCACTCCCCCATATTCGAGTGACTTTCCCACTTGATCCGCTCCCTATAACTCTTGAGGATTTCAATGGTGTTATCGCTTGAACCGTCATCCAACACAATGTATTCGATGTTCGGGTAAGTTTGCGCCAAAATGCTATCGATGGTTTCGCGCAGATAGTCGGCACCGTTATAAGTCGCGGTGATAAATGTGACGAGGGGTGTCATAGGCGATTTTCCACAATCGATTGATACATGTCGATCACTTGTTGGCGGATTTGGGTAGCATCGAGGCGCTCAGCACAGGTTTTAGCGTTCAGTTCAGCCGCCTGATCAACCAACGTGTCATCTGTCAAGGCGCGTCGGATGGCTGTCGCAATGATTTGTGGGTCTTCAGGCGGGACGATGAAGCCGGTTTCGCCATCGGTGATCCACTCGTCGGCACAGGCCGTATTCGACTGGATCGGAAACGCCCCCAGCGACATGGCTTCAAGCATAGCGATACTAGCACCATCGCTGATATTGGTGCATAAAAATATACGTGAATGGGCAAACAAACTCAATATTTGATCGTTGGGCAGACCATTCGCCATCACCTCAACAGGGATGCCGATTTCCTGCGCTAACAACTCGGCTGCCATGCTAATATCTTCTGCCGGAAATGCCGAAAATATAACCACTTTGTAGTCTTGCAGCACATCCGCACACAACGCCAGCGCTCGCAGGGCAAATAAAGCACGGCCTTGCCAATGTTGGTAGCCTTTGACCGCGATAATCCGGCGTGCTGATGGCTTTTCGGTTCCAGCCAGCCTTAGCATGTGTGCCAGATCGAAGCCACCGGTAACCGGCAGAACGGGCAGCGAAACCGCCTTCATGCCGATGGCTTTTGCCAACCGCACGTCACGTTCGCAATCACAGTCGAAGTAATCCGCCGTTTGCAGCAGTTCATGGATGCGGGCTTTATGCTCTGCCAGCCGGTTAAACAGATAAATATCATTGCCCCAATTGAAAACAATCCACTTTGGGAAATTGGTCACACCCTGCGCTTGTAACCAATGGCGGGCTTCCAGCACCAAATAACTGCTGTGCTGAAATTCCAGCGAATGAATAATGTCCGGTTGGAATTCTTGAATGAGTTGTGCCAGCCTCCGCAACCGATAATCCGGCTGCCAGCGATTGAGTATCCGTTTGGCATAGGTTCGGCCTGTAGGCAGCCATGCCCCTTTCCGTTTGATGCTGGGGCTAAGCGATGCCTGCGTGCCGAACATTGATTGATAAACCGTCGCGTTCCGCAGCACCGGATTAATCTGTCCACTGTCAGTGCTGTCAAATAGGCGCACACCCCAACCCGAATCCGTGACCTGATTCACCCAACGGGCTGTATGAATGCTTTCGGACATGGCGACGAAAAGAATTTTCATCAGGCTGGCTGGCAGACTTTCTGCATCAATGCCATAAATTGGGCTTGGACGTGTTCAGTAGCGAAATCAATTTCGGCTTGTTGTCGGGCGTTGTGTGCCAGACGTTCGGTGTCGATTTTACCGGCGACGATGTCTGAAATGGTTTGTGCCAGTAAAGCCACATCCGGTTTGTCGACCACAACACCGCAATCATGCTGGCGGAAATATTGAGCGATATAGCAATCGGCTGGCGCGTGTACCAGAATGGGTTTTGCCATACCCAGATAATCCCCCATTTTCCCCGGCGAAGCAAGCCGCAACACCTCTTGAGTAGGCGCGTCAAAAGCCAGCGGTAAAAATAGCAAATCGGCTTCTAGCAGAGTCGCGGCAATCATGGATTGGTTGACATGCCCATGATGAACCAGACAATCTCCGCTAATGCCTTTGCTGGCAATCGATTCGGCAGATTGATCGGTGAACAGATGCAGTTTGACAGTGTTTTTAGGCAGCGTCTCAATCGCCTGAATCATGTTGCGGAAGGCATCGTAGTGGGCATGGTAGACCGCACCACTATAGACGATATTGAACGTACTTTTATCTAACACCGGATTCGGATTACGGATACTGTCGAGATCCAGAATCGGTGCCGCATTATGAATCACGGTTGTATTGGAGATGTGATAGCGGCGGCGATATTCGGTATCGGTTGCTTCGTTGGTGACGATCACCTCTGCCGCCTGAGTCATCATGGGCTGCATGAGCCGTATTGCCATTTCACGCGTCCAATCCACCATATGATACGCATAATCGTCAAAGATGTAGGGGATGAAGGGAACCCCGTTTTCCGCACAAGCAATGGCTGCGGCTGGCATACTCACCAGATCACCAGTCGCGACCACCAAGGCACAGCACGGATCACGCTGAATGACCTCACTGATTTGTCGCGCCCGCAGATGAATGAAATTCTCCATTTCCCCCGAACGCCCGTGTAAACGACGGTATGCACGTTTCACCATGTCCAGTGGAGAAGCCCACTGTCGTCGTGGCGGCAGTCCTATACGATAGGTGGTTGCAGGAAGTTCAGCCGAGGCTACTGTTGACGAGATTTGCGATTCGTCCGTTATCAAATAATACTGGTCAGGTGGCACATTATTCAGCAGCCGATATAGGACGATGGATTGACCGTAAGGCGTAGGCGGAATGATATTCGATAAAACAGCAAAGCGCATCTCAAAACGGCCTCGTGGTTATGCACATTGATAATGAAGACGAGTTTATGGGACGAAAACTTAGGACGCTGCGACTTTATCCTCTCGTGCCCAAGCCAGATAAGCGCGTAAGCCTTCTTCAAGTTGCACACTCGGTTCGTAGCCAAAGGCTTTACCGGCTGCCGAAATATCCGCGAGGCTGTCGCGCACATCACCTTTGCGGGGTGCTGCATAGTCGATAGCCCCTTTGATGCCACTGGCCTCACACATAAAATGAGCCAAATGATTGATGGTCACGGAGGTGGCGCTGGCGATATTAAAAGCGCCCGATAAACCTTCTTGCATACCTGCGCGGTAATTGGCTTCGGCCACATCGCGTACATTTACAAAATCCCGCGTCTGTTCACCATCACCGAAGATCGTAATTGGCATTCCTTTAAAGAGGCGGTGGGCAAAAATGGGGATGACATTTCCATAAGCATCATAGCGCTGATTGATACCATAGACATTGAAGTAGCGCAGACAAATCGCATCCAGATCATAGAGTTTGCTGTAGGCGAGGCACATTTTTTCGGCGGCTAACTTGCTGGCACCATAGGGCGAGTCCGGTTCGACTGGATGATCTTCGCGAATGGGCAAGGTTTTGAGTTCGCCAAAAATACCCGCCGAAGACGAGAAAACGATCTTTTTGGCGTGGTGATGCCGCGCGGCTTCCAGCACGTTCAGTGTGCCGATAACGTTGATTTCCGAGTCGAGGATGGGGTTCTCGATTGAACGTGTATTACCGACCGAGGCTGCTAAATGAAAAATGACCTCAACACCGTCAACTGCTTCGTTAACGGCTTTGGCATCGCGAATATCACCTTCGATGTGCCGCACCTGTGGAAAAGAAACAAGGTTTTGGCGATAACCCGAAGAGAGATTATCCAGTACCGTCACCTCATGCCCGCGTTCGAGCAGCAAGCGCACAATATTGGAGCCGATGAATCCGGCACCGCCCGTGACAAGCGTTTTAATGGTCAGTTCTCCTGATTGATGTCCATTCAGGCAGGCAGTTTACTATCAATCCGGGGCTAATTCAATGTCACCTGTGTGGCGCTTCTTTTCGGCTCGGTCACAGATTAGGATTGATGCTGCTTGGCGATGGTGGTGTACATGTCGATGACTTGCTCGCGGATTTTTCGGGCATCTAGGTGGTCTTCGCAGACTTTAGCATTGCGCTCGGCGGCTTGATCCACCAATGCGTCATTGGTTAGAGCGCGGCGAATGGCTGCGGCTATCGCTTGCGGATCTTCCGGCGGAACCAGCATACCTGTTTCACCATCGGTTACCCACTCGTCAGCACAGGCCGTATTAGACTGAATAGGGAAAGCCCCAACGGATATGGCATCCAACATTGAGGTACTAATGCCGTCTGAAATGCTTAAACCAATATAGAGACGGGCACTCGCCAATAATTCCAATATGGCGCTGTGAGGTTGTCCCCCCGGTACAATTTCAATGGGTATGCCTGTCTTTTGGGAAAACAAGGTCGCTGCAATCTGCATGTCATCAAATGGTACAGCAGAAAACATTACTACTTTGTAGCTTTGTAGTACATCAGCGCACAACTCAAGCGCCCGCAACCCGAATAATGCCCGGCCTGCCCAATTTTGGTAGCCTTTCATGGCGATGATACGCCGAGCAGAGGGCTTTTCAACGAGGCGCAATTGAGTCGCGAGCTGGAGGTCTATGCCACCAGCAACAGGCGCTATAGGCAGCGGGATCGCTTTCATTCCTAGTTCCTGCGCAATATGCACATCACGTTGACATTCACACTCATAATAATCCGCTTGTTGCAGCAGTTCATAAATCCGCTGCTTATGGTCTGCCATGCGGTTAAATAAATAAATGTCGCTGCCCCAATTAAAAACGATCCATTTAGGGAAATGGGTTACACCTTGGTTCTTGAGCCATTGTCGCGCTTCGAGTACCATATAACTGCTGTGCTGAAACTCTAGGGAGTAGATGATGTCCGGTTGAAACTGCTGAATGAGTCGGGCCAAACGACGAACGCGATAATTAGGTTGTCGTTTCAGCAGCCAGCGTTTGATGCGGGAATTACCGATTGGTAAGCGTAGTCCTTGCAGTTTTACACTAGGATCAAGTCCAGTCTGGGGACTATAGATTGAATGATATACGGTCGCATTGCGCAGTTCTGGATTGATGTAGCCGGTATCATCTATGCAGTCAAACAAACGAATATCCCAACCCAAATTCGATACTTGATTGATCCAACGTGCAGTATGGATGCTTCCTGATATGGCAACGAAGAGGATTTTCATAGCGAAGATTTACAAACTTTCTGGATTATGACCGAGAATCAGCTTACTAGAAGCACTACTATGAATTGATTTTCGCACAGCTCGCATCTTTTGATATTGGTAGGTTGTAAAACGCGTGTGCGTAAGCATCTGCAACGATTCTCGAAAGTATTTGCGCACCATGCTCATTTAGGTGGTTAAGATCAAAGAAGGAAGCATCGCCCAACAGTGTGCGGCATGACCGCGTATTAAAGTCCCAAATAGGCAATCCTGTTTCGTGTAGTTCATCCTGATAAAGAGTCTCATCCGCTTCAGTGATGTACTGATAAGCCATTTCATGTAGCGGCATATTTAATAAAATGCATAGCACACCGCTTTGTTTACAGACTTTCGCAATATCATTGAGCGTTTGCTGGGGTCTTGCTTCCACTTTGAAAGGCGTAAATGCTACAAAATTATCCAATCCTAAAATGCTAGCTGGATTACGGTCATGGATAGCGGGGTCTACAAAATGCCCCAAATCATCCGCTTGGCTCGGATCATAATCAAGCTGGTTTCTTTCTCGTGTACCTGTAAACCATTGTTGGAAATTGTCCCGGTAGCGCATCAAATTTGAATGCTGTAATAACCACAGTAGCAAATTACGTTCAATATCGGACTCTGTAGAAACGGCATAACCTAATGGGGTGTTGTGGAAATCGCTTACGCGCACATCATATAGATCTGTACCATTTAATGCTCGCGCTTCAATACCATAGATGATAACTTTGGGGTGGTTGGGAATAATCAGATTTTTTATGAGATCATGCTGGATTGAGGCAACACTAGCCCATAGACTGATGCTTACTGATTCAATACTGTGTCCAGTAGTCGCTTTAATCTCTTCATTGAACTCGTATGGTGAAAGTCCACGACTGGCCTGTGAACTGCCTGTAAAAACAACTGGCTCAATACCTACATTGGCATAATGCCATAATTTTTCTACGCCCTGCACGTTTTGTAATAACAAAATAGAAGGTGGTTCAATCGTAATATACGGCAGCAGGAACCCAAGTGCGATGTCGGTGATGACCAGAGCGATAACAGCCCCTAAGAACAGCATTACTAATTTGCGCAACGTTCGAGATGATGTAGAACTGAGAACAAATGAACGGAGCATGTGTTTGGCTTCCAGATATGAAACTGCATAAAAGTAATAACCGGTATTCCAACGCGCCAAATAGGATGCATCTGCCACACAAGATGCAGATTATTAATTGCTGTACATGGTGGATCAATAATGAAAAGTAACTTTATTGTGATTGCCAGTATCGCATCCGCGATGGTTGATTTTTTCTTTGCACATGGAATTAGCAAAGCTCGGTATTTTGCTCTTTACGGTACGCAAAACAGGTTGCGAATCCGCCCTACTTAGCGGTGCTAATTTAAACGATCTCTTAATTTTTGATAGATCGCTTCACGCTTTGAGCCTTCGGGGATCAACTTCTTACGTGCTGCATTGAAACGCAAAACGAATTGCCAGCCAAAACTGTTTTCGTACCTACCTACGACACCTAACAATTCTGACACCTGATTTTCAAAAAACATTTTCTCTTTTTGAAGGCTGTCAATGAGCCGCTTTTGAAAGTCAAGTTCGCGCTGCATCACTTCAATGGGATCATCCTTTTTGCTCGTATCTCGCCTGATTTTTTCAGGATGATCCTTAAGCATCTGCTCATAACGCGCGTTAAAGAGATCTTTGCCCGTTTCATAAAGAGCAGCATCTAACTGAGTATGTTCTCGAATGACATCCAATACTTCTTGCGAAATCTCTTCATCGCGGGGACGGTTAGGCGCAACATTTATGACTTTGGGCGTATAGGACGACGACCAACCAAAAAGATACCACAGTGTTTCGACCGATTCGTCGAAGCGTTCCACTAAACCTACGAAAGCAAACTTCGAAAGCCGTTCCTGTGCGCGTGTCAGCAAAGCGGGATCATCAAATCCATTCGGCGCTACTTGATCCATTTGCCGTTCGAGTTCCATATCCTCAAGTGCTTCAGGACTGATTTTCGATGCCATTTCTGGGAGGTTCAGATCAGTAGCAACATGACGGGTTTGCAAGTTCGACCACAGAAATCGGGTGTTAGGGTTTTTGACAAATTCCAGTAAGGATTGCGAAATTGCCAGTTTGTGACCGTAATGGGGTCGTGAGCGACGCATCTGCGCGTAGTAGGAAATTGTAAGCTCGACGGGGTTCCTAAGCACCGTAATATAGACGGGGTGCTTGGTTACGAAGGGCGCAAGGTTGTAATAAAAATGTCCTTCAACGAACTTGTATTTTGCAACCGTTTCCGGGGGTGTTTTTAAAAAAACATTGGCATGTATAGGAAGATGAAATTGATCCGGCTCGAAGTTCTCTTTAATCATGGCGGCTAATGACGTGCCAGCCGTTTTGGGAATGTGTAGATAATAGAGTATGTCGTTGTCGGTTAGTTGATAAGGTGCAGAGGACATTTTCTGGTTACTTAACTCCCGTAGCAGATTGGTCTTGCTTACTGCAAACCCGGCAGAACAAGAGGCAGTAAATGAAGACTTATTCAGGCAGTTCGCAAAGACCAAGTATACAGATGCTGCCGAAAAAGGGTAGTGGAATTGTGTAAACCGGATATGTCCGATAGCGAATATGCAATTTATGCAGCAACAGTTATATGTGCATCATTTATACCATCTTGCAACACAAATACTGATCCATAACCAGACAATTCAACCAAGCAAATGTTCTGAAATTAAACCATAGTCAAACTTTGCGCTTACCTGCAATCATAGTTTAGATTAACCCCTTAGCGGCGTTCAATACTTATTGTGAAATTTATCGCTTTACCACTCTTGTAGATATGTGCTGCAAAACTCTGTACTCTAAGGCACAGTTAGTTCCGTTTGGATATTTGTTCATTTAAGTTGGGGATCACTATGAAGTCAAAGGTTCTATTGTTAGTTGTGGTTTTGAGCGCGATGGTTATGCCATTCAGCCGTGTTTTTGGCGCGGATACAAAAGCCAATTTAGATGCCGTAAAAACTTATTTGTTGGGCAAAGCGACTGATCTATCAGATGCTGCGAAAACTCTGGCCGAGAGTACTGATGCTTATTACGATCTCGCCAAAGCCGCGAATTTTGATTATGCCAAAATGTGGAAAGACAATCCAAAAGAAGTTGCGGCAGCGCTGGATGGCGCTAAAAAAGGGTGGATTGTCGCCAGCCCGATTTACGAACAAATGGAAGGAATTGTCGGCGGTGTGCCGAGCCTGAGCCGGTATGACGCAATCATTGACGCATCACCGACCGGCGCGGAAGATCCCGAAAATGCTACTGATTTCACTATCGACCTGCCCAGCGGTGACAAGCTCGATAAACCGGGTTCGTTATTTAACCTGCTTGAGTCGGATCTTTGGGGTTACTTTCCTGAGGACATCAAGGTCGATAAGGTTGATTTAGACGGTGACGGTACCATCGGCTTTGGCGAACTGCTGCCGGATGCCAACCTCGCCAAAGGTGGCGCGGATGCTCTGGCAAGCTACTCGGCTGACTTACTGAAGGCAGCGGGCGAATGGGAACCTAATGAATCCGATGCTTTTACTGCCTTGGTCGTGATGATCCCGACTATGAATGATATGTTTGGTTCGTGGAAAGACTCCCGCTTCGTTGAAGGCGACAAGGCCACCGGTAAAGCGTTCAGCGTCATCTCGCGCCTTTCGGATATGAATGATATTATCTCCAGCATTCAGGTGATTTACACGGGTGTTGGGCCGTTGATCGAAGCCAAGAGTGCTGCACAGCACGACCAGATCAACCAGGGTTTGACTGATTTGAAGTCGTTTGTGGATGATCTGTACAAGCAAGAGAATGACGGCAAGCGTTTCAAGCCGGAAGAAGCTGACCTCTTCGGTACAGAAGCTCAAGATCGTGCCGAAACGATCACCGGTCAGATCACACAGGCGGCGGCACTTCTGGATGTCACCATTCAACAGTAGGTAAGTTCATTTCATTCGATTATACGGCGGATGTGTAACAGGACGTTGCACATCTGCTTGTTTGGAAGACATCGAGGAACAACATCATGAAGCGGATGCGTTGGATCGTCGGATTGGTACTGGCCTGTACGCTGGTACTTTTTGCTTTACCGGTCATGGCACAAAGTGACACGCCACAAGCGAGCGCGGAACAAATTCGGCAAGCACTGTTCACAGCTCAAAGTAAGTTACTGACGGGCGATCAAGCAGCGGCAGTTAAGTCACTAGCGGATGCTGATGCACTTTATCAGAGCAGCTTACAGTCGATCTTTGCAAAGGCTGTGCCGGATATCGCTAAAACTGT
Source organism: Anaerolineae bacterium (assembly GCA_013821665.1). Lineage (GTDB taxonomy): Bacteria > Chloroflexota > Anaerolineae > Aggregatilineales > Phototrophicaceae > CFX2. Next base: position 3,247 of record JACDGI010000050.1, on the reverse strand, counting down.
GGATGCAGCCTTTAAACAGGCCAATGACGCGGTCAAAGCCAACGATCAACTGACCTTCGCAATTGCTCGTGGTACGATTTGGACGAACTTCCTCAATGCCAGCAGCCAGCTCGCCATCCAATCAGTGAAAGCCAACGATGGTCAGACTGCCAACCAATGGCTGCTCCTGCGCGAATTTACGGCCTCGACCAAGTTCAGCCGTCCGAATGCCGACGCGACCAAAGCCATGCAAGCCTTCATTGCCGGAACGGGCAAAGCTGATGACACCATCGCCGCTATCCAGAATGATCTCCTCGACAGTTATCAAGCCCAACTCACCGCCAGTTTAGCTCAAGCAGACGATGCCCACCGCACCGGATTTGCACTGCGCCAAGCCGAGGAAGTCGGTTTAGCGGCGGGTTACTTTAACATTTTAGCGAACAAATATAGTGAGCAGCGCGGGGCTGATACCCTCCAAAAGACGAATGGTATTTTTGACGCTTTGGAGCGAGTTGCGATCAGCGGCGACAAATATAGTTACGAACTGAATATGCAGTCGATCCAAGCGGCCTTGAAAGGTTTTCGCGCGGCACCCCTCAGTGAAACTGATCAAGCACGGCGGGCAGGACAACTCATCCGCTTCGTCGATCTGGTATCGATTGAGTACAAGCGCGGTATCCATGATGGTGTTGTCGTCAAGGGTATCGAAATTCAAGAAGCGACAACCTTCTTAGCGGCATCCACCGCTGCTTTTAATGATATTTCGCAGACGTTGGAAAAGACCAATATTGATAAGACCAACCGTGTGGCCTCGCTGTTGGCCGAGATGAAGACTCAAATCGAAACTACGGCTGATCCGGCAGCGCTGGAAGGCAACGGCAATAACATTCAATCACTGCTCAAGGATGTGGTACCGGCTCAATGGCAGCAGGTGGCGAACACCTCCGATATGGATGTGATCCTGTCGGTGCTGGATCAAATTCCAGTGGCCGTTAAAGGTAACCAGTACGATCTGGCCGAGTCGGCCCGTTTGGAAGCCTACGGATTTATGGAACTGGGCATGGAACAGCGTTTGCGCGGCTTTGCACCGGATATGGCAGCCGAAATTGAAGGCTTGTTCTGGCAGGGCGGCACCATGCCCCATGATGGTGACGATGGCGTAGCTGCTACCGCGGGTACACCCGGCTTGGCCTCTTTGATCGCCACCCGCGCCCCATTAGACAGCATCAAAGCCACGTTGGCTATTCTGAAAATACGCTTCAACGAGGCACAGGCTATCATGGACGCGGGTAAATCCACGCCCACGATTGTCATCAGCAATTCGGCGATTATTGTCTTCCGCGAAGGTTTGGAAGCGGTTTTGATTTTGGCCTCACTGCTGGCGAGCTTGCGGACATTAGAAGAACGCAAATTCCGCCGCCCGATTGTGATGGGCGCGGCGCTGGCTTTTGTGGCAACCGGCATTACATGGTGGGCAGCCAACGCCCTGCTTCAAATCATGCTGCCGTTGGGCGAACGCTTAGAAGCCATTGTCTCTCTCATCGCGATTGGTGTGCTGCTGATTATCACCAACTGGTTCTTCCATAAGGTCTATTGGACAGGCTGGATGGCGGGCTTCCACAGCAAGAAGCGCAACTTGGTCGGCGGTGTGGCAGTCATCACCATCGGCCAAACGCTGGGCTTGGTGATTTTGGGCTTCACCAGTATTTACCGCGAAGGTTTCGAGAGCGTTTTGTTCATGCAATCGCTGGTGCTGGAAGCAGGCTTGAGCATTGTGCTGCAAGGTGTAGCGCTCGGCTTGGTGGGCGTGGCGATTGTTGGTGTGATCACCTTCACACTGCAACGCAAGCTGCCCTATAAGAAGATGCTGGTCGTTACCGGCGTGATGATCGGCTTCGTGCTGTTGACGATGGTTGGTAACACCGTTCATGTCATGCAAGTGGTCGGTTGGATGTCCATTACCCCGATTATCGGCCTCAACCTGCCCTTGTGGATGGGGCAGTGGCTCGGCTTATTCGCCACTTGGCAGGGCATCGGCTTACAGTTCGCTGCTGCCGCCTTCGTGATTGGCAGCTACTTCTGGGCGGAACATCTGAATAAGAACCGCCGTGAAACCAAACCGGCTGCCATTAAGGAAGCCAAAGAGCAAAAGGAACAGGTTGTGGCTTCCAGCGTCGAGTCGCACGCGTAATCGTTTCGATCATTCGCAACTTGTTTTCACAGATGGGCAGGCGCAAACCTGCCCATTTTTGTTGCCTTCTAGTGATGATGTCCACTTTGGAATGCAACATTGGAAGGCGCAAGCCCAATGGTGACATCAGCCAGCGCAGGCAGCAGATGAAAAAGGTCATGGCGGATTTTGTCGGTAATCGCTGCCGTTTCGGCGATTGTCAGCGTTGATGCCACTGCCACTCGTAATTCTGCCCGCAGTTGATGGCCCACGTAACGCAGACGCACTGCATCCACACGCTCAACCACTGGATACTCTTGCAGTTTCGTTTCAATTTGTTCGGTGAGCTTGGGATCAACCGCATCCATTAAGCGATACCACATGGAACGGGCGGCATCCCACGTAATAAACAAAATGACGACACTCATCACGATTCCGATCAGCGGATCAATGATGGGGAAACCCAGTGCCGCGCCACCTGCCGCGACTAAGACTGCCAATGATGTCCAACCGTCAGCGCGGGCGTGGAGTCCATCGGCGATTAAAGCTGCCGATTGGATGCGCTTTCCGACACGAATTTGTAACAGGGCGACAGCCTCGTTACCGATAAAGCCAATCACCGCTGCCACCGCTAACCATCCCAATTGAGCGGGCTGCTGTGGATGCTGCAACTTCTGAATCGACTCGGACAAGATATAGAGGGCGCTGAAGCCGATGGAAACCACGATCAGCAATCCGGCGATGTCCTCTGCGCGTCCGTAGCCGTAGGTATAACGTTTATTGGCAGGTCGCCGCGCCAGCACAAAGGCAATCCACAAGGGGATGGAGTTGAGCGCGTCGCCGAGGTTATGGATGGTATCGCCCAACAAGGCGACACTGCCGCTGGCGAGATACACAATCACTTGCAAGAGCGTCGTCACCCCAAGGATGACGAACGCCCACTTTACGGTACGGATGGCTACGGCATTATCGGTAAAGCTGGCTTCTAATGTGCCGTGATCGTGTTGGAAGCCGGGGATGTGCAGTGTGGAGGCAATCCCCGCCAGCAACCCGTGTTGGTGTCCATGCTCATCGTGCGAATGTGCGACGGGTTCGCTC
>JACDGI010000049.1 GCA_013821665.1 Anaerolineae bacterium | reverse complement strand
TGTAATGACTGCAAAAAGATTTTATCGGTAATATCCTCTTCGCCGTCGATTATACTTATCTTAATAGCATCAACACAAACTCGTTCTATATCCGCATGAGACCAGCCATGCATTTTAGAAATATAATTATCGTAGTGGATACTATGAGGTACATTGCCCAATTTTAGCTTGATGACTTCAGAAATTTGCTTTTCTGTCGGTGGACTAAAAAAATATATATCGTCAAAACGTCGCCACAGCGCCCTATCCAGTAATCCTTCATGATTCGTTGCGGCAACAAATATGCTCTCCGAATTAAATCCATCAAGTAATTGTAAAAAAGTGTTTACTACTCGTTTTAATTCACCATGTTCAGATGCATCTTCGCGACTCTTGCCTATTGCATCAAATTCATCGAAGAATACAATCCAACTGCCTTTGGACGCAAAATCGAAAATTTTTCTCAAGTTATTAGCAGTTTCACCTAGATAAGAGGATATAACAGCATCAAATCTGATATACAATAGAGGCAAACCCAATTCACCTGCAATCATTTCAGCTGAGATTGTTTTTCCACATCCAGGTGGGCCTGCAAACAATAGTTTTCTCTTGGGTTGAAGACCATAACTATGAAGACGCTCACGCATTTGGTATTCTTTAAACAGCAGAGTAAATTGTTGCGATAATTTCTCGCTGAGAATTACATCGCCAAGAATACGTTTAGATTCACGTATTTCCAGTAGGGCAGCATTCCTCTCTCGATCCCTTGGGAGCTTTTCAAAATCCAATATAGATGGAGTGCTAATAGGTTTTGACCTTCCATTGTCAAGTATGCGTTGAAGATCGCGTGCTAATACATTATGCTTTTTCTCTTTTTCTTCGTTGATTAGTAAGTTAGCAGCGACGTAGAATTGTTCTTCATCGCCCTTTTTGAAACTACTGAAGAGACTTTTGAGCAAATCTGCTGAAGCCATTATTTTGCTCCTATCTCCTATTATTTGAATTATGAAAACGCTGCAATTGAACCTAAATAAAACTCTACATGTATCGAAACGCTAATTTAAATAATCATTGATTAAAGCGATTAATTATAGTTGATTCGTACCTATAAAGAAAGTATCTACGACAAGAACCCAGGGCAATCGCGTTCTAAGCACATAAGACTTTAAGAAGATAATCATTGTTCCAGCCCGCGCGAAGGCGTTTGGCTTGTAGTCCGACATGGACTGAAGTTTCCCGTTTGAGTAGGAGCAAGGCAAGGCGACGAAACAAAGCGAGATTTTCTGGGGCAAAGCCAACGCGGGTTTGGTTGAAGTCTTCGCGGAAAGTCACATCGAGTGACCAATGCAACTGATTTTCAATTGACCAATGGTGGCGGACGGCCTCCAGAAAAAGGCTGGCAGAAGCGGAACGGCTCGAGATGAAATAGGCAGTCTCAAGGCTGGTTTGGTCGCCGATACGTCGTTCGCGGACAATGCGGACAAGAGTTGTCAAGGCTGCCCACTGGGCATGACGACGCAGGTAAGCCAGATAATCGGGGTCAGATAAAGTCCAACAGCGACGAATTTCAATCCGCCCGTGACCTTTTTCTATGGTTTGGGCGAAGTCATGAGGGACATCGGCGAATTGCACCGCATCGCATCCGGCAAATAAATCCTCAATATCCTGCAAGACTGTTTTATGATTGCCTTTGACCGCTAGTAAATAATCTCCCCCCTGCTCAACGATTTGGGTGGCAATTTCGGTTTGCATGCCCATCGCATCAATGGTTACAAGGCATCCTTCGACCACCAAGAGTTTCAACAATTCAGGGATCGCGGTGATTTCATTGGATTTTGCATCTGTTTTCACCTGACCAAGCAGCAGTTGTGCGCTACCGACCCATGCGCTGACCACATGCAACGGTGGCTTACCCCGCTGGCTATCGCCTGAACCCCGTATGACTTTTCCGTCGATTTGGATGTGCTTTGCACTCATAGCAGTCGCAAGGCTGCTCACCCAACGCTGAAATCCCTCTTCCAGTTCGGTTGGATTGAGACGCGCAAACACATCACTAAGCGTATCGTGTGAGGGTATCCCATGCGGCAGTTCCAAAAACGTCGCCAACCAATCTTGCTTACTTTCGCCATACTCTTCGATTTCCACCCACGTATTCGCCCCACTTAGCACACCACAAATCGTGAGAGCCAGAATATCACTCAACAAATGCCGTTTTCCTTGTTCCCTTCTTGGATCATTCACATCCGCAAAGTAGCTCATCAGAGTCAGTTCGCTGTTCATGTCTTTTTTGCTTTGACTTTACCTCATCAGAACGCGATTGCCCTGGACAAGAACCAGAGCCTCAATTAATACTGAGGGTTTGATGAACTGTGTAACCGTAATTGACTAGAAATAGCTAGAATGTGATTTTTACTTTCCTCAATTGATCCAACATCTACTATCCAGAATCACTCATTCATCACACATCAAAAGGAAGTGCCATTGCAAAACTCAAAGTTGTTTCCTAGCTATAGATTTACAGACGAAGTAGCTGGACCGAAACCTTGCCGAGAAATTTTCTCCTGAACTTGCCACACTTATCCCACTACTCCCATTTTGCTATATCGTCAGTAACAAAATTTTCTCCCTTAGCCGTGTCACTTTTTGCACAAGCAATAGGTCACGGGATGTATGTTATCAGATTAGAATATTGCAAAGATATCCGACTATTCATTTTGCAATTTTTAGGAACAATACCGCTCCTCATTTCCTCTTACTAGTTGCAAAAGAATCGATTGCCTATTACGTACCTAAGCGAACGGGATATAAAGTCTAAGTTTGTCTGACAGCCGAAGCTTCAATTACAGAGCGCAGGGAAAACTACTCTTAGCAACCTACAGCTAACACATTCAAATATTTTGTGCAGTAGTTTCCCAAATCTGTTCCACCCTAAACTCGATGACCGCCAAGGCATCATATTCGCCAATGAGGTTTCTTTCCGCTGCTAGACACATCAGAATCAAACTGATAAATTAATTTCTCCTGATTTTCATTCCTTACGCGGAGGTGAGTGCTATACACAGAACATGAAATACGGCCATATCGTTCCATTTTTTCTTTGGAGCAGCATCTAACCACTTCAAAAAAGGCTGATGGTCCCTCTGTAAAAGAACCACATATTCTCATTGCTCAAGAAAATTCGTCTGAATTAAGGTCTGAACCCCAATACCAAACCCAATGGCGAGGAAATGTAACCTTCGAAGAAATTATGACGGATAAAAACGTACGCAATGTCGCCTATGCCAAAATGCGTTCACTTGGCTATGCCGATCAGGATGCAGAAGACTGTTTTCAGCTTGGATCAACCAATCTCTGGAAAGCGCTTAAAGAAAAACCAGCTCTACTTTGTGACAAGCGAGCCACTTGGGTCGGAATCTGGATTGCATTTTCGGGTAGCCGAAGGGTGTTATGGAAGCACAAAGCGCGTTGCATTTCCCTTGAGGATCCAGATCAGCGCAGCAGTCGCCCAGAACGATGGGCAGGATTTGCAACCCGAATTGATGAGCGAATTGATTTTGCTTTACTGTTGAATGCCTTAGCACAGCGCTATGACGGCGATCCGTTGAAGCTGTATGCCCTCTATTCATTGACAACCTCGGTCAAGATGAAAGACATGGTATCGGTTGCCGGAGTACACAAGAATCAAATGATCGACGCGCGTAACACGGTCAAAGAGGACATGCAAAGCCTTTTGGAGAGGGATACAGAGAGAGATGTTTCCAATGAGTTTTGGACCGATCAACTGAAGCGTGGAGAAAATCTTGAGTGTGTCACACGCGTTGCCGAGCGTGTGATGGATAATCAGCGTCTTCTTTTAGCACTTTATATCGTGACGACCTCTGCCAAACGCAAGGACGTAACTGCACTTTTCGGCATTAGCATTACAGCGTTTCGCAAAGAGATTACCGAGACAAAGGCGATGTTGGCTGAAGAGTTTCGTAAGGCAAAACGAATTGAGCATGTTAGAAATGTTTCGCTCAACAAGATCAAATAATTTTGGACTCACTCACTAATACGTATGAAAAAGTTTGCCCTATACTTTTGAGGAAGGAGTACAATAAAGTATATATTTGTCATATGCCAGTTCTCGCCGATAATCCATCCACTTCAAACCTTCTTTCGTTCCTTTCCCTGCTCTTAAACTCCACCTTCCTTCAGAGTCTTACGAGCCAAGTGCTTAATTATTGGAACGCCTCACACTTTCGGGGTACCTACAAAGTTGAAGACCATCAGATTGTTTTGGACTTAACTACTGCGAATGGCAGAACTGCTATTTACACTAAGCGTCAGCAAGTGACATTCCTCCAAGACAATGTATTTGCTATTCAGGATCAGGCTTGGGGTGATGGCGACATCTTTGCCAATTACACATGCAACCCCGGTGTTGCGGTAGACCGCTATAAGGAAGGCTATCGCTGGAAAATCCTGATTTCATTGCGAAGAACGTACAATCGGAATGAAACTGAACAATTCAACATAGAGCGAACGGTAACGGAGGGATTTACCACACCCATTGGGAACTTCCAAACCCAAATTGACCATCCCACTCAAGACTTGACGATGAGCGTGATCTTCCCAGAGAGTCGCCATCCTACAGGAGTGACATTCATCGAACAGAACGCCAAGCGAACCCATCTATTTGGAAACGAAGATGTGATCCCGCTTTCAAGAGGACGAATGCAGTATCAATGGCACATTCATAAACCGCATTTGTATGAAAGTTATATTTTGCGATGGGAATGGTGAATATAGGGGGGTGGGCGACGACCAGCGCCACCCACACGCATTACTTAAGTTCCACCGCCGCCATCCATATTGCCGCTCCCTTCTCTTCAAGAACCGAACAAACGTGGCCTTCAGTTGAAATACAACTGACAAGCTAAGGTGGAAACACTATAACCAGTATAAGCATTTTTAGGTATTCTCGCAATAGATTTCTATGTTAAATTGGAATAATCCCATCTTGGATCAAGTTGAATTAGGCAAACGGATTCGGAGTGCGCGTGAACGGGTGGGGATGTCGCAAGAGGCATTGGCCGAAGCCCTCGGACGCGATCAAAAAGCCATGTCCGAGTATGAGACCGGCAAACGAAAAGTCCCAGCTACCGACATTCCTACCTTCGCCACCATTTTAGGAGTTCCCTTTTCGTACTTTTTTGAGGGCGAGTTCCAAATGGATGAACTTGACCAAGTGCTGCTCCAGGAATTTCACACCTTACCCACAACCGAAGATAAGCACACTGCTTTACAAGCTGTTCGCCTGATTTCAGATACGGTGCGGCGACACACGCCATCTAGAGACGAATGAAATCCTATGAGCAAGGCGAATGTGAGTTTTCTTCCCTTGTTGTTCATCGTCATCTCGCCTGATCGACGACCAAAGACTAGCCCGGTTGGATAGTATTTTTGTCAATCTACAGACTATGACAACCTGAAAAGATATTACGGTGTAAATGAGAGGCGATAGCCAAGCCTCCTTCTGCTAAGCAAATTATGAAAATAGCAAAACAGCCTAGACCTTATGGTAAATGATAGGTGTGTCCCCTGACCCGATAGGCTCCTATCGTTCCACTGACTCCCTGAATATTGATGATCACTTTGTTGGAACGGTCATAAGTAATCAGCAGCCGTTCCAGTTCATTATTGCCCCAAATTAACACACTGTCATCGTCAACGGGATGGATAAAATAGGCGATATGATCTGTGGGTGTGATGAGTGCCTGTAGATGCGCAAAGGCACGATCTCGGTCTGCAAAAAGTGGCACAGCATATTCACCAAAAAGATGTACCCAAATCTCGTTGTTCTCTCGGTCAAACACTTCGTAAGCACGTCCAGATGGAAAATTGATTTTGGGATACTTCATCCCGACAGTAGTATCACGTTCAACCACTCGGCTATAGGCATCCCCACATAAGAAATATAAACCCTCAATCGGAGTATGTTCAAACGGTAACTCGTGTTCTTTAGAAACCCAACTCATATCTAAACAGAAACGTTTCCTTCACAGCTTGAGTAATTGTTGTTTTGACTTCCTCCCACTGCACTCTTTGAAGCATACGCGGCATAGGTTGCCCCTCCGCATCTTCAAAATACACTAAGGACTTTGCCAAGTGTACCCGATTGTAATTTACTCCTTGATACTTTTGATCTACTTTATCAAAAAGCTCTTCGAGCGAATAATGCTTCAAGAGGAAATAGAGATCAACAAAGTCTTTTTTGCTTCCTCGCATTGAGATCGTAATGATTTTTGTACAGGCGATATCAACTATTGATGAGATTGAAAGCCCTTCCCAATCATTTTTTGGTTGAAGGAGCGGGTACGGATAATGCAGAAATTGAAGCTTAACGGTATCAAGAAAGGCATTGAGTGTTCCGTCTGCTATTTCCACACTTTCTAGCTGACCAAGTTTATTTACTTCAGATTGAACATGTTGAGGATCGAAGGTATCGTAAGTAAAAAAATCGAGGTCCTCGGACTCTCGATGACCTAAGTATAAAGCTAAGGCGGTCCCACCAGAAAGATAAAATGACTCAAGAAAAGCCGCTCCTCGTATTTTCTGGATGACTTGAGCTGTAGATGGTAATAATGCATTTCGATACATACTTTATGACAAATAGATTTTCCAAAAATGAGTAGATTTTTTACTCATTTTTAAGTCCGGCAGATTCTTCTTAATGACTTGTTTGGGAAAGACAGAAAATAGCCAATTAAGCGCTTCTGTATCGCCTCTTTCTAAGAGGGTTTGAGCAATGTATTTTGCATGTTTTTCTAAATTTATTTCTTGGAGATTATCGCCCCAAAAATATTGGGCAACGAATAGGGGTAAAGTCATAAATATATTATACAGTATAATCTGGCTGGCATTATTCATCTGATTGAAGCAGCCGTATATGGCAATAACACGATTATTCGATCCTATGCATTAATCTCTCCAATCAAATTAATTCACTTAATTGTTTAGATAGCAAAAGTCATTCCATTTTCTTTCAGCCATTGTTTCGTTTGTTGCCAATCTGGTATTATCCGCGCGACCACCTCCCAAAATTGATCTCCGTGATTTGGCACCTGCAAGTGAGCTAACTCATGTACCATTACATATTCGATTACTGGAATGGGCAGCATTATAGTTCGCCAATGAAAGTTCACACGCTCTTTGCTACAGGAACCCCAACGGTATCCAAGATCCATTATTTCGATTTCCGGCATATCAACACCGATTCTCTGTGCAAACGCTGGCATTCGGGGTTCAATCCAAGAGCGAGATTGTGACGTATACCATTTGATGAAGTGTTCCCTGCCGTTAAATCGTTTGTCTTCTCTGAGTTGGAATAATCCGTCAGAGAATCTCAACGCAGATATTCGCCCCTGTGTCTGATCATTTTCTATTATTTGGAGACGGTAACTATTGCCTAGATAATAAAAACCTTCGCCGCTCACATATTCCTTATGAACAGAACTTCGAGCAATAGTGGTTTCATTATCGAGTAGCTTAGTAAAAATCCACTGCTTTTTTTGCTCTATAATTGAGCGAAGTGTGTCTTGGTCACAGTCAACTGGAGTAGCAATCGCAAGTTGCCCGCCACGATCTACAATAATGGAGATGGATTTTCGCTTTGAACTGCGGCGAACCTCAAATGAGAGATCGTCTACATCAATGAATTCAGGCATTTGTCAAATCCGTATGGCGACGTTTCGCCAACTCAACTATACGGTCTACAGTAAAATCTAGTTTTTCATAGGTGACTACGTCATGCTCATCCAAATAAATTTTTAGCTTCGCTTCAAGTTGCTGCCGCAAATCCTGAGTTGCCCAGAAATCCTTACGAGTAATTTGTTCACGGATTAATGCAACCACCTCGACTGTGAATCCCGCAAAGCGCTGCAATAGTTCATTTGTAAGTTTTCCCGCATCTAATCCAGCCGAGTCTATGAGTAAAGTCATAAATGGTTTTAACCTATAGATGTCAGACTGAGGTAGAAAAGCTGAGGTATGATCAGACGGCGGCCCAGCCTGTATATTGGTAACAAAGTTTTGGAGGGCAGCCACAAGTTCATCCCAATGATCTCCAAACTCTTCAAGTATAGCCTGAAGGCGCTCACTCAACTTCTCGTAGTAAACAGGATCATCCTCATAATTAACATTGATTTCATGGCGAGCAGCATGTTCCATTTCTGCGGCTTTAGCGTGGTCAGAAGGAAGCTCATTTACATGAGCAGCGAAATTCGCATCCGTGATAGATAGGGGCGGAATACTTTGCTCTACGTAGTAAGCTTCAATATGATCATCAATAAGCTGCCTGACCTTTTCGCCAACCCCAGCTATTGCTTGATCATCCTCCTCTCGAAGCATATTCGTCACACTTCGGCTTATTACACCTAGTTGCTTTGCGTCGTCAACGTAAGGTAGTGCTTGCGGACGAGGAAGGATAATATCTAAACTGACAAGAAAATTCTTCAGTAGAATACTGAATTCAGCGTGTTCGCGATCATGTTCAACTAGGAACATAACACACGCATCCATATCATCAAAGATGTCTTGAATATCGTGTGCGCGAAAGAAATCCAATACGTGTTTATGGCGATCTTGAAGGCGAGGCAACGTGTCAACGATGCTCTTCAGGCTGCCTTCTACATCCGATTTGCTATAAACGGCCAGCGCATCAACAAGATGCCGAGTCACTCCATAATAATCGACGACATAGCCACAACTTTTCCCCTTATAGGTGCGATTTACCCGTGCAATTGCCTGTAGCAATTCGTGACCTTGCATAAAACGATCTAGATACAATGCTTGCTCGACTTTGGCATCAAACCCTGTCAGAAGCATAGTGCGGATGCAAAGAATAGCCAATCCATCTTGGCGACCCGGATCAGCGTGATTCAGCGGTTTCTTGAACCGTTCGATTCGACTATCGATATTTGCAGGTAATGTCCATTGGCGGTAGCTAGGGTCATCATGCTGATCAGAAGAAATGACCGCCGCAAATTCCAGACGTTTTATCGTATCAAGCTGCTTTAATGCCCCAATCAAATATTGGCTTTCTTCGTCGTATTCCCTGATTTTGTCATCTGGTATGCTGGCAAGCCCAATGTCCATGCGCTGAAGTTTCTCTAGTAGTTCCCGATGAGCATTTGCAAGTGCTTCTTGATAGCGCACGGCTGCGCGACGTGTGACCGCAACAAGCTGCGCCTTGAATCCGTTTGGTAGCACCGTTGAGATATAATGCTTAAGAATATCTTCAGCTTTCTTATTTATCAGCCCTACTGACTCGAGAACATCTTGCTCGCGAGCGTATTTATCTTTAATCGCCTGCTGCTGCTCAGGCGTAAGGTGATTGAAATTTGTTTCAAAAAGTTGATCAAGGTCGCTATGGTCGAGAACGCCTGCTTCAACCTCTCGCCCTTCATACAAAATCGGAACGATAACCTCATCTTCTTCCGCCTGCCGGATATTATAAATGCTGAAAGCGTCGCCGAAAATATCAGCCGTTTTCTTTTGTGCACCCATCATAATTGGTGTGCCCGTAAAACCAATACGTGCACTGTTCGGCAATGCCGCCATCATGTTCGCGTGCCACTCATCAGTATGTGAACGATGAGCTTCATCAACTAGCACGAGAATATTTGTTGATTCATTTAGAGATTTGTAGCGGTCTGCTGCCTCTATTGGTCGCTTAAGGTCTTCCTCGTCACCTGTAACAGGTTCAGTCCGTTCGTCAACTGTTTCTCGGCGATACTTTTGGATCATGCCAAAGATGAGTCCGGGAGCATTGTCACTTAAAAGCCGAGCCAAATGCCCACGGTTTCCAGCTACTTGGATAGCCTCTCCGGTAAGCTTCATTGTCTCACTGAGTTGATCCTCCAAATCTCGTCGATCAGTGACCACAACGACCTTGAATTGACGTAAGTCCTTTTCAGTTCTGAGTTTTCGCACGAGAAACACCATCGTTAGGCTTTTCCCAGAACCCTGTGTATGCCAGATAATGCCACCGCGCCGGTCAAATTCACCATCTTTCAAGCGCGTAGGATAAGTGCGAAGTCGCCTTATAGCCTCATGTACTGCTTCCCATTGCTGATAACGTGCGACAACTTTGATGATCCGTCCCTCTTCATTTTTGAAAAGGGTAAAATGACGAATGAGGTCAAGCAGACTTAGGGGGCGAAGTATTCCGCCGACGAGCCGCTGTTGACTAACCAATGGTGACGTTTGAACTTCGTCCAGAACTTTCTGTTCTGGATAAGGTGCCGTTGACTTCCATTCGACATAATGTTCGTAGCTCGCACCGATTGTAGAAACCTTTGCCATGTAATAGTAGGTTGCAACCATTGCTTGGTTGTACCAAAAGAGCTTTTCAATACCTTCCGGTTCGGCGGTTCCCCGTTGATTGGAATACTGTAAAAGCTGCTTAATGGCGGAAACCATAGGCTCAGTGATTCCCGGAGCTTTGCATTCAATAACTACTAATGGAATGCCATTGACGAACAACACGATATCAGGAATATAGTGATTTTTTGCCTTTACAGTTCCAAACGGATCGACGCGGAATTGATTGATTGCAAGAAAGGAATTGTTCGCTTGTGTACTGTAGTCGATATAATGAATAGTAGTCTGTTTACCGCCGTGCAAAACAGGATCACCGGGGACGGCAACACCTTCCAAAAGTAATTGCGTCGCTGCAATATTTGCTTCCATCAATTTGGGTCTACTGACCCGTTCAAGCGCTGTAATTGCAATGTTGATACGCTCATCATCCAACCAAGGTGTTCCATCATCCGCAACATTGTTTTTGTACAGTGCTGCTTTGAGATATTCTTTCAGAAGTACGTCAGAGAAATTGTCTCGATGTGTTGCCGATGGAATCCATTTGTGATCTTCGTCTTTGGAGTCATCAATTTGGATATCCCAGCCCATCGCACGAAGCTGGTGCATTAAAGGCAGCTCGACCTTATTCGATTCTGTGGGTTTTTGCTTCATTACCATCTTCAACCTTATTTGCATCACCTAATAAAGAAGTAACACGTATTGCCCCAGTGAACAAAGAATCCACTAGACTCTGTTTGAGAAGATATAGTTTGGCTAAATATTCTTCCTGAGAATCCATTGTTGAAGAATGTGATTGAGCCATTTGAACTATTCGAAATTGTTCGTCAAGTGGAGGCCATGCAAACTTTAGAGAATCTAATATAGGTGTATTGGCAACTTCTCGTCCACCCGCATTAACATATTTCCTTATTTGTTGGCGAGTTTTATGGTTGAATGCTAAATTGAGATATAAATAAATTGGCAAAACTTTAGATGAATCAAGTGCCAGACGCATTAAATTGGATGACATTATCCAACCCGCTTCTTGCTCTGAAACCACAACTGAACGCCCAACGTCCGCTACGCGTGAAAAAACTAAGTCGCCAGGCTCAAGGCAATATGGCGCTAAAGACTGAGCCTTTTGTTCAGTTATAAAAAGCAACTCTGAGTGTATGAATGAACCTTCACCTAGCGATCCAATGGTAACGACTGGTACACCTTCATTTACCCAATGTTCTCCTTTTAGAGTAGAACCAAATGGCCCCGTCTTTATGTGTGGTCGATTTTCGCCCTTTTTTAGTGCCAAACTAGAAATATCCCACTTACTTGGAATTGTGCCCAATTCTGACATTTTGAATTGCTCAGAATGACGTTCTGGATTACGTAGTTCTCCGTTGTAATCAATGCCAAAAGTTAGTAGGTCATGAAGCAGACCAGCACGCACCTGCTTTAGTTTGGCAATAAGTTGCTCAGTGTAGTGGATCGCACTCTCAACAGCCTCCAAAATCGCAGAGATAGCTCGCTGCTCTTTTGGTTTAGGTAACCAAATCTCGGTAAATTCAAGTTGTGAACGGGATAGCTCAATCTGATTGGTTGAACCAGTATAACAATGTAGTTCTAGGTGGCGTTGAAAACAGGGTGATTGGATTAAAAAATTCAACCATGAGCTATCAGTACCTTCAGCATCATCGTTTAGCCTCAAAACAGTCACATGACCATCTACGACAAATAACCTGTTTTCTTCGAAAACACATGAGCGCCCTATAGTACCGGTTCCAGTCGAATTTAATAAAACGTCGTGAGGCTTAGCAATTAATACTAAATCCATTCGATTTGCGTCATGAGGTCGAGCTGATGAAGCATCAAAGCCGCGAAGTTGGACACAGCGTTGACCAATAGCGAGTACGTTACTTTGGTCAACATAAGAGGGAGCATAACCACGCGAAATAAATTCGCATTGTTTAGAAAGTGCTTTGCTTGGCCAATCGTCTGGATGAGGTATATTGAGTTTAGTCATAACCCAGCATCTTCAAAAACTCATTTAGTTTGCCTGATGCTTCCGTCCGTTTCGTCTCAAAATGATGTAAAGGAATTTGATATTTCTCCCACCAATTGTCAACACTGATACCAATCTTTATACGGTGTTCTACAATGTAGGTATTAAGAATATTAGCGAGATCCTCATAGAAGATATCAAGAGCAATATTGCAGCAATCGCTATTGGACATCGCAACGTGTTTTGCTTCCAATCTATCAAGCAATATTCTTTTCAATTCCCGCAACTTTTTCCGAGCTTCGCCGAGTAACTTTTTTACTTCGTTATAAGGTTCAAGCAACGATTCTATTGCCTTAATGTCTGCCTCAATTGGATCAATTTCTTCTTTGAGGGCTGCTAGCTCGGTTCTTAAGGCTGTGCCGCTTTGTCCTTGCTTTTCTACAAAAGCAATTGACCCGCTGCTACGTGCGCTCCCATTCAGTTGTTTGATACGTTTCTGACTATCTTTGATCTGATTGGCGAGGCTTTTACGATTGTCATCAAGTAGCTTAACAACGTTGACATCTTCTTCCCCACTTTCAAGATCAACGTAATCCTTGATAGTATCTTGATCAAACCCTGTCCCATCTTCGAAAGCTTCTTGCTTTGCCGTTAATTCTTCCGCTAAGCTTTCTGCCGCATTGAGTTCCTGAAGGTATTCAGGGAGTAACTTGCTGACTAATCGATGCTTATTTAGATCAATTTTCCCCAGTTTAATATTACCGTTTTCGTCCTCGATTTCGGCACGAAAGCTAGCTATCCACGATGCAATAAGTCCCTCGAATCCTCGCGCTTGCAATACACGAAGATCTTGTTCGTTATCTTGCCACCAACTAGCAATAACACCTGCGACTTTGTACCGATCCAACAAGCCGAACGGAATCAGTGCATTCTCGAAACTGCTGAGCAGATCGCTTCGTGCATCGGTCAGCCTACCGTGATTGCCTAGCTGATTGAGTTTGTCTTGATGAGCAGACCACCAGTTATTGAAGACTTCAATAAGCGCTCGTTCTCGTTCTGTAACCCCCAGATCATTCTCGACAATCGATTTCAGTTCTGAACGATTTTCAACCGCAGGATTAAAGTCAAAATAGTCGGAATCGCGTTGAACGAACACGTTTTGCATTGGATCAAAACCATGTTCAAGGAAGAGATGTTTCTTCGCTTCAATCTCGCGAATAGGTACGCCACCTCTTAGGTGAGCACGCACATCATGGGGTTCTGGGGGAGGTGCATTGTCCACATAGCGTCTGATATTGCAGTTGTAATTGTTGTTCGCCAGAGTTTCACTATCTACAACAGCAGCATATCCGGGCACATCACGAAACTCGTCAAAAGTTCGGATGATTTTCTCGACATGTTCTGGCCTTAAGTAGTTTTGATTCGCTCCCTCACCATATTCGGCATCCGCATTAATGAAGAGTACTTTACCTCTTCTATCTTCGGGTTTTGCTCCCTTCGCACGCATCACCAAAATACAGGCAGGAATACCTGTGCCATAAAATAACTTGGCGGGTAGCCCAATTATTGCTTCCAAGTAATCATTATCAATGAACCAAGCTCGTGCTTCTTTTTCTAGCTACCGGACACTGAATGTATGTTCTGGTCTATGACCGAGAATCACCTTCTTAAAAGCACAGAAATACGATTTAAGGGTTGGGAAATCATTAAAACGATTTGAAACTAGCTTTAGTTCTCATGTGTGAAATAAGTCTTTAACCCCAATAATGGCGTTTGGCTCGGTTCGTTAATGCTATTTTCTTGCTCAAATGTTCAGTGTCCGGTAGCTAGTTCTTTTTCGGCTCCTCCCCGAAATAGAACACCGTGCGGCATGACAGTTGTCAACATTCCGCCGGAAGACGGATCGCCAACTACTGGCTGAAGAACGGATAGCATATGTTGAGCAAACATCAGGTCCGCTTTTTTTCCTGTTTCAGGCATCCATTTGCTAAAACGGCCCATTAACTGCATGTCGAGCTTGCTGTAATTTTGGCTGAAGGGCGGATTACTAATCACCCGATCAAAATGCTGAAGTTCACCTGCATTGAGGTGTTTTGGTTTTGCTAGCACATCATCGTTGCGAATGTCAGCATCGCCTGCACCATGTAGCTGCATGTTCATTTTGCAAATAGCCCAAACCCCGCCGTTGTTATCTTGACCAAACAGGCGCAGGTTAGTGGGATCACCACCACTCGCTTCTACAAACGCACGCGATTGGATCAACATACCACCAGAGCCAACGCAAGGATCATACACACGCATACCTGTCTGCGGTTTGAGAATACGCACCATCAAACGTGCTACTTCGCTAGGTGTGTAAAATTCGCCGCCTTTTTTTCCGGCAGAGTCGGCAAATTCCTTTATCAAGTATTCATATGCTGCTCCCAACATATCCGAATACTCGAAGTCTTCATTCAGAAGACGATACTTGTTGAAATGAGTAATAAGTTGACGCAACTTTTCATCGCCAAGCTTCGATTGTCCTACTTGCTTAACAAAGTCGATATGATGCAGCACACCGTCTAAGCTACGGTTTTTTTCTTCCAGTCCAAGTAAGGCTTTATTGAGACCGTCTCCGACTTGTTGATGGGTTTCGTTCAACAATCTAGACCACCGGGATTGAGTTGGAACATAAAAGAGTCTTTCGGCCTTATACCAAGCAGGGTCTTCTGCGCGTTTGCGTGCTTCAAACTCCGAGCGACCAAGCCCCATCTGTTCTTTCATGATGTCTTGATAGCGCTTCTCAAAAACATCCGAACTTCGTTTGAGGAACAGCATTCCAAATATATATTCTTTGAACTCGCTGGCATCCATTTTGCCGCGCAAAATATCTGCCGCTGCAAATAGATGCCGCTGTAGTTGAGAAAGTGTGAGTTTCGGCAATCTTCATAAGTCTTTCTTATAAACTTCATGTCGAAAACTAAGGACAAGCCTAGTGCCGACTATGACGATGTTGAAGTAACATCTATTCTATAGGATATTCCTATTACTGAGGAGGTAGATCAGTCGAAATGTATCACAATGGCATCCAATTAATTATGGATGTTATATTATCCCCTAGACATATGTACCACAAAAAATTCAACCACTTGACTCTAGCAAACCTAATGATAGACTCATAACAATATGTTATCGGATTATATTTCCTCATCACTTCAGCCACCGTTTTGGGAAGATTTCTGTTGTATATATAGCTACCTCAGTCGTGAAGACGAACTTCACCACTTACAAAGATGGGCAACTCGGAAGCGTCTTAGAAATCCTCGTCTGATGTATGAGATGCTTCTTCGCGACACCGAACGGCTCTTATTTCATCTGCGCTTTCGCTCTCCAAAAAGCTATCGCTGGGCACTTCTGTGCCATCAAATCATCACATTCTTGTTCCCCGCCCCTACTGTGCACCTTAAAGGCAGCGCCAGAAGATATAAATTGGCATCTGTATTGCAATATCCAAACAGAGGTTGATACCAGAGGTAAAACTACATATACTGAGAAAAATATACATACCACAGGTCGCTCCCGGCAAGTGCTTCTAACACCCACCGAGAGCTAACCCACCAAGCTGAAGTAAGCAGCATGGCAGGCTACGGCACAATATACCTATTGCGCTTTCGAGTCGTCAACTGCTGTTATCTGGCAGTTGGCGACTTTTTTATTTATTCGGGCTGAATACCCGGAAAGGAGTTTATGCCACATGGCCGTTCGAACACATATCCCATCACCTTTATCGCTCCTGACCCTCAAGCGATTTCGGAGTATGCGCGAAAGGTCTATGCCGAACTTGGAACCGAGGAAAAAGGAAGTGCCAAAGACAGTATCCATACCGGATTTAGCGCATTTTTGGCGTTCGTTGCCACCAAGCTCACCAAATATCTCAATGAGGGACACACCGAACTGCTAGATAAAGGCAAAAGGGAAAAACACTGAAGGAGGTTTACCATGCCGCAAAAAGCCACAAGTCCTAGAACTATTGCCCTCTGCTATGTCCGTAAATCATGGACTCGCGATGAAACGGATCAGATTAGTCCAGAACGCCAACGCGACCATATTCAGGCCGTCTGCGATGCCAATGGGTGGACACCGGAATGGTATGAAGACACTGAAGGCCACCGTTCTGGCATGTTTGAGAAAAACCGTCCCGGTTGGCTAGCTTTGAAGGCGCGTTTGAACGACTCGGATGTTGTCGCTCTGGTTGCGAATGATCTTGCCCGTCTTCACCGCAAAGGCTGGCGTATTGGCGACCTTCTGGATTTTGTGGAACAGCACAATATTCGGTTGGTACTGGCCGACCCACGCCGCCATATCGACTTTTCTAGTCCCTATGGACGCATGTTTGCTCAACTGAGCGCTATTTTCGACGAATGGTACGCGACTGACATTTCAGAGCGTTGGAAAGCCTCGATTGCTCATCGCAAGAGTAAAGGCATCACCGTTGGCTTGCCTCCATTTGGAACCAAGCGGGATAAACACACAGGTTTTCTTGTTGCCAGCGATGAAGGGGCATGGTTATTGTCCGATAGAACATGGATTTCCGGCAAAAGGGGGGAACCGCCACCTATCGACGGTGCAGAGTGGCGCGGGTATTTTGAATGTGCGGAACAAATACTACGCCTCTATTCCGAGCAGTGGGCAGGTCGAGAAAAGATTACGCGCCACCTTCAGTCAGATGGATGGGCATACCGTGACCGAAATGGGAACCCTGCCCCACTTGAGGTTGAAGATATTCGCCGCGTTACCAACAATTGGCCGGAGTATGGTGGTGTTGTCATCGGTGATAAAGCAGCCCACCGTAATCCACTAGATTATGACCCGAACGCAATTACGCTAAATCCAGAACGTGCTGTATTCGATATTGCCATGCTCAAAATGGTGGGGCAGATTCAACTAGAACGTACCCATCGCGCACCGGATCGAGGTCATGCACATACGGACTTCCCCTATCCTCTCGCTGGATTGAGCTACTGCGCTCACTGTGAACTCTTGGCGGAACAACACAATAATCCAAAACTGCGGTCTCGATTAGGTGGGAAAACTAAAAGTCGCTATCGGCATCGTGCAGGCCACCCATGTGGATGTACGCGGAAATCTGTTACTCGTGAGGTATATGAAACTGATTTTCTTCGTTTGATGAAACTCATTGCAGTAAAACCGGAGATGATTGGTCGCCTAGAGGCGCTAGCACTCAGTGCGAATTCCATGAGTTCACATGACACAGAGAATATGGAAACCAAAAAATCTGCTTCAATTGCCAAGTGCAAACGGAAAATTGAAGCGGCTCGTCATCTGTATGAAGACGGGGATATATCGCGCCAAGAATACATCCGGCGGAAGGAACTCAATGAACGTGAAATTGCCCATTGGCAGTCCTATACCACTGAGGCAGAACAGGTCTCAGTTGAACTAGCAATGTGTCTTGATGTAGTTGATAAGATTGTGAGGCTTTGGGAAGTAAGCACTGATGAAGACAAGCAGGGGTTAGTACGCCACTTGTTTGACTACATCACATACGATTTGGACAAACAGCAAATTGTAGACTTTCAATTGAAGGAATGGGCAAGTCGGTATTTGATTGTACGGTACGATTTGTACATGAGTGACAGTGAGCAATCGGGCAATATCAGCGCCGAAGGTACAAATACGGTGCTTAGTCCCGTTGGGACTACAGTACGTATCCTAGATAAATGTGAAAGCGGGAAGGTATAAAAGATACTTCCCGCTTTTGCATTCACTACAATTTTTGCCACGAACTGCCGGATCGCCTGCTTGGCTATTTCAATATCGTCACTCGTCAGCGCAGTTCGGATACTCCCAATCCACTCCGTGAGCTGCTTGTCACCGATCACAGGCAGTTCTTTAGGCTCTACTATCAAATCTTGGAGATTCACCAAGTCCGAGATTATTTTCCGCTCTTCTTGCTCACGTTCCTGTAAACGAGCTTGCAGACTTGTTGAGAAACCCATTTTTTCAACTGCATCAACTAACTGTCGAATAGATTTTTGAACTTCGTCCAAACGTCCTTGTACTGCCACAATCCGCTCGGACACATCGTCATTACGTTCACTCATTGAAGCCACTAATCCATCCGCAATTGGACGCAGATTTTCATGAGTCAGCACATGAGTCATCAAATTCTCAATGACAGATTGGTCGAGAGCCGCAGCGCTCACGCGTGGTGAATTACAGGCAGTACCGCGTTTGTTCTTTTTGTGAGAGCAAATATAGAAATCCCATCGGCTGCGTTTCCCTTCCCGTTCAGGAACTGTATCAGCCATCATAGGATGTTCTTCGCCCTCTGTAGCTCCACAATAAACGAGACCTGTCAACAAATGCCGACTGTTAACGCGGCGCGGCTCTAACATAGGGTCGGCTACACGCTGTTGATGTTTAGCAGAACGAACTTCGCGCCGTTTTTGTTCTTCTTCATACCACTCGAGTGGTATCAATGGTTCAACGAACTTTTCGTAGACTTTGCCACCGTATTCTAAATCACCAGTATATATGCGGTTTGAAAAGAAGCGATCATAGCCACTCACACTCACGTAGAGCCGTGTTGCCTCAAGAATACTTTTAATGCCCTTCCCTTCAACGCGCATCTTCCAAGCCAGATAGCAGCGCTCCCAAAGATTGTGATCGTGGTCTGGAACCATACGTTGAACGTAGTGTTTTTCTCCACCAAACTTGGCACCTTTACGCTCTCGCATACCAATTAGCACCGACTCCGACTTAAATCCTGTCGGTAACCCGCCAGGAACAATACCAAGATAACGTCCATCATTAGTTGGCCAGTCTGGATTGAACATTCTGAAAGACGGGTCGTTATCCCTAAGACTGACCAGTTCAGCGAGTCCGCGACGCGAGTTATCCGAAATCTCTTCAAGCAATTTTTCATCTTGATACTGTTGGAAAACCTCAAAGAGCGCATCCATTTTCACATCGCCAGTTTCAAATGAAGGAATTAAATTGACAATCGTGATGCCACGAATCCGCAGATCGGCTTTGATGTAGGTTGTTTCAATACTGTCGCGCCCCAACCGATTGGATTTCCAGACAATGAGGCCAAATGGGTTTTTCTCCATAAAAGCCCGGCGCTTATCCAGATGGCGGATCTGACGGAAACGCTGCGAGAGGTCCGATAGCATATCTTGCAATTGATTCCGCTTTTCTGAATTCGAACCCGAGCGCGCTTCATCTGAATATACATGCTCTAGTATGAGACCGTAATGCTGACAATATTCGTTTACAGTTTGTACTTGCTGCTGGACTGAACGATCCTGTTCATCACCACCCGAGTCACGGCAGTAAGCAACCACATGTGTACCCGGAGGAAGAGGACAATCTTGTCGAACGAGGTGAAGGTAGCGATTATCGGCCATTGGAATACCTCCAAATTTTTGCTTACTGAGGTGGATGCTTGACTGCTTTTATATTCACAATACTTTTCAGAGACAGTCATTTGTTGCAAATCTTAATTGATATTGTCTTATTTTCGCCATTCTGGGTCAACCATTGTCGGGTCGTAATCAAGTGAAAGTTTATGTTGAATGAGTGCTTTGATGCGCTCCTGACTCGATTCTGGAAGATCTTTCCATTTATTTTGAAACACCTGAGCATCTGGCTCAATTCGATCTACATCTACAAGTTCTGTTA